>JBKJQC010001111.1:0-11287 GCA_046593995.1 Polyangiales bacterium | reverse complement strand
AGTAGTGCTAGGCTCGTTCCTCGGACGCGGAACGGACTTCGCAAAGCCTTCGTCCGTCCGCGTTCAATCGTTCTCCGCTTGCCCACGGCGGCGCGAGGCGGCGACGATGGCGCATGCCGATCGAGACCTGGACCGATGCCTTCCTCGACGAGATGCGCACCATCGGTGATGTCGAGGCCGACGCGGTGATCGCGGAGCTCTACGAGAAGGGCGAGGTCACCGCGGTCGACGATCTGATGAAAACGCTCGTGCGCAACGACGGGCTGCCGCCGGAGCAGCTCCCGAAGGTCGTGCTCGACTACCTCGAACGCACGTCGAAGATCCCGGATCTCGATCTCGCCGTGCAGCGACGCGCGGAGAACCTCTTCGGCCTGCTCGGCCCCGAGATCCTGATGGTGCTCGGGTTCTACTCGCTGCCTGCGTCGTATGCGGCGCGGAAGGGCGTGCAGGTGCTGTATCGCACGGCGTACCTGTTGAAGCGGCCGGTGCGCCGCGTCTTCGAGACGACGCAGATGGTGGTCGACGTGCTCTCGCCCGACGGTCTCGCTCCGAGCGGTCGCGGCATCCGCACCGCGCAGAAGGTCCGGCTGCTCCACGCGTCCATCCGACACCTCGTGCGGAACGATCCGGCGCGCCCCTGGGACCCCGACTTCGGCGTCCCCGTCAATCAAGAGGATCTCGCCGGGACGTTGACCACCTTCGCGTGGGTCGTGCTCGACGGGCTCGCGAAGCTGAAGATCGAGGTCAGCGACGAGGACCGGGAAGCGTACGTCTCCGCGTGGGGCGTGATCGGCGAGGTGATGGGCGTCCGCGCAGACCTCATCCCGCGGAGCTTCGCCGAGGCCAAGGCGCTCGCGCAGATCGTCCACGCGCGACAGATCGCTCCCTCGCCGGAGGGCTCTGCGCTGACCAAGGCGCTCATCGAAGGCTACGAGACGATCGTCCCGAAGGAGTTCCTCCGAGGGATGCCGGCGAGCATGATCCACTTCTTCCTCGACGTGGATCCGTTCACCGGTCGCAACACCGCCGCGATGCTCGACGTCCCGCACGCCGACTGGACGGAGTCGCTGACCAAGGTCGCGACCACCATCGGTGACGCGCTCGAGAACGTCTCCAAGCACTTCGACGTCGGCGCAAAGTTCCTCCGCTGGTTCGGGCTCGAGATGATCAAGGCGATGTTGCTCGTCGAGCGCGGCGGCAATCGCCCGGGCTTCTCGATCCCGCTCACGCTGCGCGCGCAGTGGGAACTGGACGACTGACGTGCATTTCACGATCGTCTTCCGGCTGCAGCAGGGCGGCTCGTTCGACATCACCGACCCTTACTTCCTCGTCGGCCTCGTCGGGCTCGTCCTCTGGGCGGTCTGCTACGGAATCGTGCTCTATCAAGGGTTCAAGCAGAAGACCTACGGCGTCCCCTTCGTCGCCATCTGCCTCAACGTCTCGTGGGAGTTCCTCGCGGGATTCGTGTGGGATCGGCCGGTGGAGATCCCCGTCCTCGCGTGGCTCGACCGCGTCGGCTTCTTCATGGACTGCTTCATCGTGTTCCTGCTGTTGCGATATGGGAGAGACCAACAGCCGATCCCCGAGATCAAGCGCTGGTACTACCCGACGTTCCTCGTCACGCTGGCCTGCGCGTTCGGGTTCCATCTCACGTTCACGAAGACGTACTACGACCCGCTCGGCAACATCGACGCGTTCATGATCAACCTCGTCATGAGCGTCCTCTTCATCTTCATGTACTTCGCGCGTCGGCCCGACGCGCGAGGGCTCTCGCTCGGCGTCGCGTGGACCAAGATGCTCGGCACCGCCGCCACCGCGGTGATGTGCTTCTACTGGCTGCCGATCATCCACCCGCAGATGAAGAGCTTCGCCTTCACCAACTACCTCTACGTCACGATCTTCTTCTTCGACGCGGTCTACACGTATCTGCTGTGGGACTTCTTCCGCAGCTCGCCGAGTCCTCAGAGAGCGTGACTTTGCGCTCCCGACCGAGAGGCCCGTCAACAGAGAGGCGAGGAGGCGAGGAGGTGAGAGGGAGAACCAGAGGGTCTGCCGGACGACGCGACGACGTCGATGACACCATGGCCGCCACCACGTTGATGCCCGCGCGCGGCAGCAAATGCTGGACCTCCCTCTGATCTCCCCGCCTCCCCGCCTCCCTGTTGGCGGGCGTGGAGGCGAGCGAAAGATTCAAGACCTCTCAAGCGTCGCCGGCGAGCTGATGCTCGGCCCCCGTCGCCACGAGCAGCGTCCGCGCCCGCGTCAATGACTGGCTCCGCTCGGACGATCCGGCCGGCGAGAGGCGGGCCAGCTCGAGGTGCGCCATGCCCTCGTGGAAGGTGAAGGAACGCGCGCGCGCGACCGCGGCCGTCGTGCGGAGCGTCTTGGTCGCTGCGGCGATGTTCCCCTCGAGCGCTTCGATGCGCGCTTCGAGGAGCAACGCCGCCGGCATGGCGATGGGGAAGACGCGGGCCCACTGCTTCAGGCGGTCGAGCTGTCGTCGCGCCGACACCCGCAGGCGCGTCGCGTCGTCTCGGCGCTCGTCGGAGAGCGCGGCCTTCCACGCGAGCACGTAGGCCTCGCCCGGCGCCTCGAGCATCTCGACGCAGGGCGCGGGCATCGCCGGGACATGCGTGAGCGCCACCGCAGCGTCGGCCGCCGTCTCCGCCGTCTCGGGGTCTCCCCGGCGCGCAGCGACGAGCGCGCGGTGTCCGTTCAACGCGACCGTGAACAGGCGGCCGCTCTTCTCGTCCGACGTGGCGTCGCAGCGCTGGAGCATCTCCCACGCTTCGTCGTGTCGGCCGAGCGCGCTCGTCACGGCCGCGACGCAAGCTTCCTGGCCGACGCGGTGCGCGCGCGAGTACCCCGCGAGCATGTCGATCGCGATCGCGAAGTGATCGCGCGCCGAGGCGAACTGCCCGGTCAGCCAGTCGCACCGCGCGAGGAGCGAGTGGCCGCTCGACGCGGCGAGGCGCAAGCCCACGCCCTCGGCGGCGGAGAGGAGCTCACGAAGGCGGGCGCGTGCCTGCTCGAGGTCGCAGACGGAGACGAGGAACGCACTCTCGACGACGAGGGTGTCGCAGTACGCGGTCATGTCCTCGCGCGCGTTGGCGTGTGCGCGCGCGCGGTCGAAGGTGGCCCGCGCACGGCCGCGGAGCCCCGCGAGCGCCAACGCGAAGCCGAGTATCGCGAGCGCGACGGGGCTCGGTTTGCGGGCGCGCTCCGACTCGTTGACGGCGACGAGGCCGAGACCGAGGACCGACAGATCCTCGAGGCGATAGACCAGCGAGAGCGAGAGATACTGCGCCGCGCGCGCGCGCTCGAGGTGACGCTCGCTCCCCGTGCCCGCCGATTCCCGGCCCCCGGTGAGCCGCAGCCAGACGTAGACGAGCAGCTGCGTGACGATCATGAACGCCCAGCCCGCGCGCGACGTCGGCAGCCGCACGTCGAGCAGCTCGAGGGCCTGGCCGAGCTGCTCCGCGGCGTCGTCGAAGCGACCATCGACGAACGCGGCGACGCCGAGCCGTCGATGGAGCGACGCGCGCTCGAACGGGGTCGCGGACGCTCGGAGCTCGAGCGCGCGCGCGATGAGCGTGACGCCTTCCGCCTGCGCGCCGTTCGACAACGCGTGATCCCCGGCGACCCTCGACCAGTATGCCTCGCGCTCGGCGTCGTTCGCGCGACAGTAGTGCTGCGCGAGCGAGGCCCAGCGCGCAGGATCGTCGGGGTACGTCGTCTCGATCGCGCCGGCGACACGACGATGGAGCTGCGCGCGCTCTTCGGCCCCGAGATCGGCGAGCACGCCTTCGCGGAGCTTGTCGTGCGCGAAGCGGAGCCCCTCGTCGTGGTGCTCGAAGACGGCGGCCGCGGTCCACGCGTCGATCGCCGAATCGAGCGTGGCGTCGGGCTCGACGATCGCCAGCAGGCCGCGATCGACGCGTCGCCCGATCACTGCGCTCGCCGCGAGGAGCGCGCGCGTCCAATCGGGCACGGCGCGCAGGCGGCGCTGCACCACACGGCGCACGCCCCCCTCGAGCCACCCCTGCGGGAGCTCGCTCTCCGCCACCCGCTCGAGCGACCCGGCGCGATCGGCGAGCGCGCGAACGACCTCGACGAGGAAGAACGCGTTGCCCTCCGACTCGCGGGACAAGAGCTCGACGAGCGTGGCGCTGCGCGCGGCCGGCCCGATCATCGAGCCGGCGAGCGACGAGATCGCCGCGCTGTCGAGGCGGCCGAGCGCGAGGAGCTCCATGCCTCCGAGATCCTTCGGGAGGTCGGGCGCTTCGTCGCTGCGGTAGGTCGCGACGACGAACAACGGGAGGTCGGGCGCCGCCGTGATCAGCGCGCGCAGGAGCGCGAGACTGTCGCTGCGCGCCCAGTGGAGATCCTCGAGGAGGATGACGATCGGGCGCGCGACACGGCGCACGATCGCCATGACGGTGTCGACGAGGCGCGCGTGCATGGACGGCGCGTCGACGCGCGTCGCGGCCGTGATCGCGCGGCCGAGGAGCGTCGCGACGTCGGGCATGATCGGTAGCAGCACCGAGGCCTCGGACTCGGCGACCGTCGTCGAGGCGGCCAACCAGCGCAGCGGATCGCGGAACAGGGCGTAGGGGCTCGCGCCCTCGGTCTCTGCCTGGCCGTGGACGACGAGCGCGCCGGCCAGTCGCGCGATCGCGCGCACCTCCTCGAGGAAGCGCGACTTCCCGACGCCGCTCTCGCCGCCGACGAGCCACGCGCCGCCGTGCCCTTGGATCGTCGCGACGAGCGCGGAGCTCACGCGATCGAGCTCGGCCGCACGGCCGACGAACGGCGCCGCGCGGAGGAAGCTCTCGCGTGTCTCCGGGGTTTCGATCGCGATCGCTCGCTCGGTCGCGCGCGCGAGCCCCTCGAGCATCTCGGCGGCCGTCGAGACCTCTCCGCGGTCACAACGCTCGAGGAACGCATCGAGCGCGCGAGCCTCGATCTGCGCGGACGCATCGAACAACTGCCGCGCGAGCAACGCGACCGCCTGGAGATCGACGCGCACGCCGTCACCTTCGCGCGCCTTCGCGATGGACAGGGGCGGCAACAGCACGACGCGCTGGCCGACGACGAGGACCGAGGACGGCCCGATCTCGCCGTGCACCGGCCCTTGTCGATGGAGATACGCGAGCGCGCGGAGCAGCTGCGCCACGAGGTCGATCTGCAACGCGAACGGCTGCGCCCTCGCGAAGCCGAGGAACTCCCGCGGCTGCTCGCGGAGGCCGAGGACGAGGAACTGTTGGTCACGCTCGTCGTGACCGGTGTCGAGCACCGGCACCAGGTTCGGATGGCGAAGCGCGTGGAGCCGGGCGAAGGCCTCGTGCTCGCTCGTGCCGCCGACGAAGCGCAACGTCACGACCTCACCGGTCAACCGGTCGAGCGCGCGCTGCATCGTATCGGCCTGCACCCGCCGGATCAGCTCGTAGCGCCCTTCGAGCACGTCGCCCGAGGCGTCTCGAGCGAGCCCGGCCTCGATCTCGGCGACGAGCGCCGTCATCGTGCGATAGCGCTGCACCGGGTGGACCGAGAGACCGCGTGCGAGCACCCGCACGAGCCACGGCGGAGCCTCGGGACGTCGTGACACGTCCGGGAGCTCCCCCTTGCAGACCACGAGACCGAGGCGCTCGGCCTTGTCGGCGCGGAACGGGCGCTCGCCGTAGAGCGCCTCCCAGAGCGACACGCAGAAGCTGAATTGATCGGTGCGGGCATCGACGCGCGCGCCGAGGAACTGCTCGGGCGCCATGTACGCGGGGGTGCCCATGACCGTCCCGGACTCGTCGGGCGCGTCCCCTTCGTGCCGCCGCGTCGCGATCCCGAAGTCGAGCACGCGCACGCGTCCGTCGCGCCCGACGAGCACGTTCTCCGGCTTGAAGTCCCGGTGCACGATCCCTGCTTCGTGCGCTGCGGACAGGCCACGCGCGGCGTCGACGAACAGCGGCAGGATCTCGCGGTAGACGCGGGGCGACTCGCGCATCCAGTGGAAGAGCGTGACGCCGTCGATCAGCTCCATGGCGACGAACACCGCGCCGCCGACCCGCCCGACGTCGTAGACCGTGATCACGTTCGGGTGGGCGAGTCGGGCGAGCGCCTTCGCCTCGCTCACGAGCTGCGCCTCGTCGATGTCGGCGTGGAGCACCTTGATCGCGACGTTGCGATCGAGCTCCGGATCGTGCGCGGCGTACACCGAGCTCATCCCCCCCTCGGCGACCCCGTGGAGGATGCGATAGCGGCCGATGATCTCGCCTTCACGCGGGGTCGGCGTGCCGGTCTCTGCCGCACGCCGTACGGCGGAGTCGGCCGGCACCGATCCTTTCGGGACCTCGCCGCTCCCGAGTCGTTCGGGCGTGATCCGCGCGGTCGCGTCACGCGCGGAACGCGATGTGGAATCACCCCCGGACACGCGAGCCACAGCATACCCGAGGAGCGCGACCCGACACATGCGCGGCGGCGGCGAATAGGGTCATCAATCCGGTGCGCTGGTGCCGTCTCCGTTCGCGGACGACTCCGGCTGGGACAGCGTCGTTCCAATCGAGAACCGTCATGCGAATTGCACAGTTGTCATGCGCGAGTTTCAAAACTGAACTCAACTCGAGCGCAAATCGCTGAGGACAGTTGACCGCTTCGACCATTGATTGATCCATCAATTTACGTGAGGACGAGGCTGGCACGGCACTCGCTAAGGACGCGTCCAGACCCACACCCCTGGAGGAAGTTGCCATGCAGCTCCGCGCCCTCGTCTCCGTCTTCGCCGCGTCTCTCGCCGTGTCCGCCGTCGCCTGTGGTGCCTCTGATCGAGCACCGAACGCGGGAGCCCCCTCCCCGAGCGGCTCGACGCCGTCGAACACGACGCCGAGCGAGACGCCCGACGATCCGAACGCGGCGATCGATCCGGTGAACGATCCGCCGCCGTCTGCGCTCCCCGAGCTCGTCGCGTTCGACAAGGCGGCCGGCGCCGACGTGGCCGCAGATCTCTCGTGCCTCGGCAAGCCGCTGCAGATCGCGCGCGGCATGCCGACGGATCGCGAGTTCCACGCCATCGAGCTCGGTGGCGCCGACGGCGATCGCGTCGGCGACGTACAGGTCGAGCTCTTCCTCGGGAACAAGCTCGGCACCCCGGACTCGAAGACGGTCGCGGCAAAGGCCGACGACATGGCCCAGAAGGGTGTCTTCATGGCGAAGGCGCCGCCGGGCTTCGTCGCGTATCGCGTCCCCGCGTCGCCCGGCTTCGTGTCGTTCGTCGGCCTCGACCTCGAGGTCCCGGAGAGCGGTCCGGTCCTCACCGGCATCCCGACGGAGGCCAAGGTCTCGGCTCTGTCCGTGCTGATCAGCGGCGGGGGCTTCACGGCCACGGCAGGCGCGGGTCGCGCGATCGTCCGCGTCGTCGACTGCGCTTCGCGTCCGCTCGCGGGCGTGCACCTCACGGTGGAGGTCGACGGCACGGTGCCCGCGCTCGGTACCGCCAACAGCGCGGGGATCCTCCGCAGCTATTTCGGTGACGCCGAGTTCCCGAGCGCGGCCAACAAGTGGAGCAGCCGGTCGGGCGTCGTCGCGTTCATCGAGCTCCCCGGCGCTTCGAAGTCGCTGCGGGTCGTCGCCCGCGCGAAGGTCGCGGGCGCGGTCCAAGTCGTCGGCATGCGCGCGTTCCCGCTCGTCGCCGATGGCCTCACCGCCGCGAAAGTCCTTCCATACACGACGCCCTGACGCTTCGCCCCTTGCGTCCGAAGGCGCGCGTGCGTTCGATGAGGCGATGCACCGCTTTGCCTCCTTGTCCGTCGTCGCGCTCTTGTCGTGCACGGCCACCCCCGATCTCTCGGAGGCACCGAGCGAGAAGAGGACTGCCGCCGACGCCATCTCGACGTTGCGTCGGCTCGGGGCGGTGCGGCCGGTCGCGACGGCCAAGCGGCTGACGGCGCTCCTCCCGGAGCGCGCGTCGGCCGCGCTTCGCCTCGGCGAAGGGGACGCGTGGATCGAGGTCACGCCCGACGGGATGCGTGACACCGAAGGCACCACCAGCGCCTTCGGCGACGGCGACGCGACGGTCTTCGTCGGCGCCGCGCGGGACGTCGATCTCGTGTACGTGCACGACGCCGGACGCGTCGAGGAGCTACGCCTCGCACGCACCACTTCGGCGGCCGTGCGGTCGACGTGGCACCTCCGGAAGGGACCAGGCATCTCGACCTTCCAGATCGTCGACGGGCGGATCGAAGCGGTCGATCATCGAGGCGTCGTGCGCGTGCAGAGCGAGGCGGCCTTCGCGATCGACAGCCGCGGGACCTCCCGGCCGCTGCAGCTCGCGCTCCAGGGCAGCACCGTCGTCGCGACCCTCGACGTGACGGGCATGGTCGCGCCGATCGCCGTGGATCCCGCGTGGGTCGCAGCGGCAGCGCCGTCGGGGCTCGCGCGCGTCGACACACCGATGGTGCTCCTCTCGAACGGGAAGGTGTTGCTCGCGGGCGGGAGCTCGATCGGCAGCGCCTCGGCCTACAGCACCGCGTCCGTGTATGACCCGTCGACCAACACCTGGACGGCGACCATGAACAGCTTGGCGGGGCCGCGGGCCGAGCACACCGCCACGAAGCTGGGGACCGACAAGGTCGCGCTGATCGCCGGCTACGGGAGCAACGACTTGTCGACGATCGAGGTCTACGACGAGGGTACCAACTCCTTCGGCACGGCGGTGACCATGCCGCAGATCACGGTGCCGGGTCCTTTCACGACCGCCGCGCGCCGCAAGCACGGCGCCGTACGGCTCGCGAGCGGCGAAGTCCTCGTCATCGGGGGTCAGGTCGGGAGCACCATGACCGATTCGCTGGTCGTCCTCCCACTGAGCGGCACCGGACCGTCGCTGCTCGGGACGCCGCTCCCGGAACGGCTGCAGGAGCCGAACGTCTTGCTGCTGGCCGACGGACGTGTCCTCGTGGCGGGTGGCGCCACGACGACTGGCAGCGGTGGCGTGCGCTACACCAAACGCGCCTTCACTATCACCATCTCCGGTGCTTCCGCGAGCATCGCTCCGCTGGACTTCCTGCCCGTCGGTCGCGTCCGCGCGCTCCCGCTGGTGGCCCCCGTCGGACCGCACGCCGGCCGCGCGATGTTCGTCGGCGGCGCGGTCAGCAGCTTGTCGTCGGAGAACACATTGATCACGAGTCAGGGCGGAGTCGTGTACGACGCGACGGCGGGCAAGTGGCTGCCAATCCCGCTCATGGCGACGAAGCGGTTCCTCTCGGCCGGTGGCCTCCTTCCCGGTGGCCGCGTGCTCGTGACCGGCGGCTCGAGCGACACCTTCATCAACGGCACCGCGAACCAAGACGCCGAGATCCTCGACCTCGCGACGATGACGTGGAAGTCGGCCGGCAAGATGTTGGAGCCGCGCGGAGGCCACAGCGCTCAGGTGCTCGCCGACGGGAGCGCGCTCTTGCTCGGTGGCGTGAGCGCGATCACCGACGGCTTTCTCACGCTGTCGACGGGGGCCGAGCGCTTCACGGTGCAGACGTCTGGCGCGGCCTGCGCGGCGGACGGCGAGTGCAGCTCCGGCTTCTGCGCCGACGGCGTCTGCTGCGACAAGGCCTGCAAAGGGCAGTGCGAAGCGTGCGACGGCGCCACCTCGAAGGGCACGTGTACGCCCGTCACCGGCGCCCCGCGCGGCGGAAGAGCGAAGTGCGCAGTCGAAATCGGAGCCGATCCTGGGTGCGCCCTCGCGTGCAACGGCGTCGACGTCGCTGCCTGCAACTACCCGGGTGCGGCCGCCACCTGCAGTGCGAATGGCTGCGTCGCGGGCCGCGAGACGCACGCGAGCACCTGCGACGGCGCGGGGAAGTGCAAAGATGTCCCGCGCGCGTGCGGTGACTATGCGTGCGACGCGACGACCTGCAAGACGGCGTGCACGACCAAGGCCGACTGCACGAACGCGGCCCACTTCTGCGAAGCGGGGAAGTGCATCCCTCAACAGGCGAGCGGCTCCCCCTGCGCGCGCGACGAAGCGTGCGCGACGGGGCTGTGCGTCGACGGCACCTGCTGCGAATCGAAGTGCGACGGTCAGTGCCAGGCGTGCGACGTCCCCGGACAGGCCGGGAAGTGCGTGCCGCTCAAGGGCAAGCCGCACGGCGCGCGCGCCGACTGCGCCAAGGACGCGACCGACGCCTGCAAGAGCAACGCGTGCGACGGCAGCAACACGGCGGCCTGCGCCGGCACCGTCGGTCCGTGCTCGAGCTACGCATGCGACGACGTCGTGAAGGCGTGCAAGACGACGTGCGCCGCCGACGTCGACTGCGGAAGCGGCTTCGCGTGCGACACCACGAACGGCAAGTGCGTACCGCGGACGTCGCGCTGCATCGGCAACGCCGAGATCCAGTCCGCCGACGGCACCAAGTCGAAGTGCACGGCATTCATCTGCCGCGACGGCGCGTGTCTCGACAAGTGCACGTCGACCGACGAGTGCCAGAACGGCTTCCTCTGCAACGGCACCGCCTGCGTGACCAACAGCGGCGCGGCCACGACCGACGAGGGGGGCGGATGCTCCTACGGCGCGCGCAGATCGTCCGCGTGGGCCGCCCTGGCCGTGTTGATCGGCCTCGCTCGTCGTCGGCGCACCCGCTGACCGGAGTTCAGGGACAGGCGGGGGTGACGAACGCGGGATCGACGAGATCGTCGGCGACGTTTCCGGCACCGCCGAAGTTCTTCCCGCTCCACGGATCGAAGTTCATCAGCCCGACCTCGGTCCACCCGCTCGCGACCGTGATCAACCCCGCCGCCGTGAGGTTGTTCACGAGCTGCTTTTCCGGCTCGCCGACGTTGATCATCTTCGGGATGGTCTCGGCCTTCGCGAGCGTGCACTGATTCGTGAAGAAGCACGCGCCGTCGCACTTCGCCTCGGACATGTAGGCGCCGTGCTTCCCCTTGCTGTACCAGACGATCGGGAAGGGCTTCCCGTTGCGCATCGCCGTGGCGCACGCGGTGAGGCCCCCGCACGAGCCGCAGTCGGTCTTCGCCTCGCACGCCGTGTTCTGGTGGGAGATCGCGCGAACGGCGAGGATGCCCTCGGGCGCAGGCCTCGACGGGTCGATGGTCACGCCGAACACCTCGTTGTCGCCCGGGTGGCCCATCGCCCCGCAGTCCTTCTCGAAGAGGTTGTCGACGACGAGCAGCAGGCGAGTCGCGGCGTCCGGGTGCTTCCGGAGCCGCGACTCGCCTGCTGCTCGTCGTCGACAACCTCTTCGAGAAGGACTGCGGGGCGATGGGCCACCCGGGCGACAACGAGGTGTTC
>JBKJQC010000796.1:0-6289 GCA_046593995.1 Polyangiales bacterium | reverse complement strand
GTGGGCTGGTCACTCGTGCTCGCCGCTGGGTTCTCGTGGGTGGAACGGGAGAGTCAACGCCGCTCGCTCGCCTCGATCGTCGCCACCGACTGACGCGAGCGGACACGGTCTCGGGCGTACGGTGCGGCGAGCGCCCGCGTGCAGTCGGGCAGTTGGCGCCCGAGCGCGTGCACAGAAACGGCCGAGCCGCGCTGGCGCGGGTGATGCACGAGTGCGGCGGCAGGAGGATTTCATCTCATGTTCGATCGTCCCACCGATCCGGAGGTCCGCACGCGGGTCGACGAAAAGATCGTCACCGCATTCTTCAACCGCGCGGACACCGCCAACCGCGCCTACCTCGAGCTCAAGGCTGCGGGGATCGACCCGAGCAAGATCACCGTCCTCGCGAGCCACAGCGTGACGCGTAAGGACCTCGCGATCACCGAGCACACGAAGGCTCCCGAAGGTGCTGCGTCGGGCGCGGCCGTCGGCGCGGGCGTCGGTGCGATCGCCGGCGCGCTCACGGTCGCGGGCTCGTTGCTCTTGCCGGGCATCGGCTGGATCGCCGGACCGCTCGTCGGAGCCCTCGTCGGTGCAGGCGCCGGCACGGTGACCGGCGGGATCGTCGGCGCGCTCGTCGGCGCGGGGATGCCGGAGCACGAGGCGAAAGTCGTCGAGGACTCGCTCCGTCAGGGCGGTGTCGTCCTCGCGGTCCACGCGACGTCACGCCACATCGACTCGATCCGCCGAATCCTCAAGGCGAACGGCGGCCACGCGCTCTCGCTCTCCTGAGCCTGCGCGCGGTTCGGATCGCGAACCTGGCCGGCGCCGCTTCGATCGAAGCGGTCGTCGGCCGTCGTCGCGCGTAGACGTCGTCGCCGAGTCGAACCCGGTGAACTGGGCCTGGTCAGCTCCATCGGTTCGTCAACTCGCCCCCGGAATCCGCCGAGACGCTTGGAACACCTGCCATGGAACGTGCGAATGGCGATGAGAACGCTACGATCTCCGTATGCCCACCTCCCTTCGCACCTTTTCTGCAGCCGTGTTGCTCGCAACGGGCACCATTCTCGCCGTCGCGTGCGGCAGCTCCACGCCGGAGGCGGGTGCGACGGTGCCCGGCCCCGGTGGTCCCGGCACCGGCGGCGCGTGCAGGTCGGGGTGCACCGCGCCGGAGGTCTGCGACGTCACGCTCGGCTGCGTCGAGTGCACGAGTAACGCGCAGTGTCCGGCGAGCTCGCCGCGGTGCGTGCGGGGCTCGTGCGAGACGTGCGCTGCCAATGCGGACTGCCCTGCGAGCGCGCCCGCATGCTGGCCGCGTGACGCGACGTGCAAATCCTCATGCGCCAACAACGCCGGGGTGTGCTCCGGGCCCGAGCCGAAGTGCGACCCCGCGAGCGGCCAATGCGTGGGCTGCCTCGGCGACATGGACTGCGCCGGCACCGGTCGGCCCTTGTGCGATCCGGTGACGCGCCAGTGCGTCGCGTGCACCGGCAACAGCCATTGCGGCACGGCCGCGCCGCTTTGCTTCATCGCGGAGGGCGACTGCGTCCAGTGCCTGTCGAGCGGCGACTGCCCGGCCGGGACGCCGCTCTGCAACGGCGACAACAAGTGCATCAGCGGCTGCACGTCGAACGCAGGCTGCGCGGCGCCGACCCCGCTCTGCAGCAGTGGTGGCAAGTGCGTCTCCTGCCTCGCGAACACCGAGTGCGGCGGCGCGACGCCCATCTGCAGTGGCGGAAAGTGCGTCGGGTGCGACAATGACGACCACTGCCCGATGGCCCTCCCGCACTGCACCAACAAGGTATGCGTCGAGTGCGAGGACGACGACCACTGCCCCACGACGAAGCCGAGGTGCAGCAATGGAGTCTGCGGTCCGTGAGCGCTTCGCGCAGCTGCGCAAAGGCGTCGCGCGCCATTCGCGACACTCAGCTCCGCGCGCGTCTCGCCCTCGGCGATCTCGCTATTCGCGCGACTCGCCGGCCCGGAGCGCGTCGCACACGGGCGTGATCGCGGCGCCTTCGAGCCACGAGGTCGGCGCGTCGATGGTCGCCGCGAACGGCGCGAAGGCACCCGCGTCCTCGGCATCGCACTTCCCATTCGCGTTGCGATCGAGGAAGAACGCGACGCGCTCGCTCGACCACGCGCGGCCGGGCATCGTCCACCGCAGGCTGACGTCGGTTCCCTCTACGTAGCCACCCGTGATCTGCGCGGCGACCGGACGCTCGTCCGCGACGAGCCCGCCGATCACGTTCACGCCGGGCGGCGCGGTGCGGAGGCGGACCGATGCCGTACGCTCGACCATCGCGGCGAGCGCACTCTCCTTCTGGAGCACGCTCGGGGCCGCGTGGCATGCGTAGGTCACGTCCTCGTCGCCGAGCGTCGCGTAGCGCTGGCTGAACGTCGCGCGCGCGACGTCCTTGCTGGTGATGCCGGTGGTGCCCGGGAGGTACACGACGGCGGCGATCTGCGGGTACATGTTCGCGCCGTGCGGGACGCAGACGCAGGTCTCGAACGCGCCGTCCTTCACGCGCGTGCGGCCGACGGCGACGTTCGGCGGATCCTCGAACACGCTGCCGTTCTCCGGCGCGTAGCGCACCGCGAATTCTGCGCGGGCGCCCTCGAGATCCGCGAACCCGGACGCATGACCGCGCACGACGACGGCGGGGTCGCTGCCGCACGATGCAGCGACGACCGCGCAGCTCGGGGTCTCCACCCACGGTTGCGCCGTCTGGCCGGGAGGCGGCTCGGTCGACGAGGAGGGCGCGGGATCCGTCACGACGGAGCCGCCGCAGTGCGCGGTGAGGACGAGGAGGGGGAGGAAAAAGTTACGCATGTGGTTCAGTGTGACTCGGGGAACGAGATCGACCATCGGAATGATCGACACAGCATCGTATCGCGCCACGATACAATGCCGCCGGCGGACGGGCCTCGCAGGGGACCGATCAGCGCGCGCGACGTCGTCGTAGTCCGAGCAGCATCGCGAAGGGGAGCGCGGAGAGCAGCGACCACGTGCCGGGGCGCGGGCCGGTTTCGCAGCCGCAGCCCCCCTCGTCGGCGGGCGCGCTCGGTCGCGCGCACACGTTGCTCGACGAGCAGTCGAAGCCGGTCTGGCAGTCGGAGGCGGTGTTGCAGAAGGCCTTGCACGTCGACGTCACCGAGTCGCAGGTGAACGGCGCGCACAGGGTGCTCTTGCCGTCGGCGGTGTTGATCGCGGCGGTGAGGTCGTCGGTGCACTTGGTGGGCTTCGCCGAGGGCAAACACTTGGTGCTGTCGCACTCGAACCCGAGCGGCGCACTGCGAATCGGCGGTGCACGCGCATCGCCGTTCAGCATCTTCGCGATGGCGTCGAGCGAGCGGCCCTCCAGGTACGCGGCGAAGATGCGCTGGATGACCTTCGCGCCCTCGAGATCGATCTCGACGCGATGACCAATCACGCGATCGAACGCATCGTGTTCCGGCACGCTGCGGAACCCGTACGGCAGACCGCCCCTGCGAGCGCGCGACCCTCGAGCCCACGCAGGGTCTTGTCGCGAAGGTCGTCGAGGTAGAGATCGGAGACGAGTGACTTAATCGCGAAGGTGATGCTTCTCCGCGGAGTCGACGCCGTCGGCGACGCCGATGAGCGCGACGTCGAGGTACCGGAGTCGGTTGAAGACCTGCGCAGCGTCGGCGAAGTCACGCGAGATGCGCGACATGTCCTCGGTGACGATCGCATCGACGGGCTTCGCGTTCACGAGCGACATCATCTTGTCGAACGCCGGGCGCGAGAGGCTGGCACCGCTCACCGCCGCGTCGGTGAAGACCATCGAGTCGTCGACGGTTCCGCCGTGCGCGCGCACGTAGGCGGTGCATCGGCGGATCTGATCACCGATGCTCGCTTCGCGCTGAAGGCTGCTGCTGAAGCGCGCGTAGAGCGCGACACGCTTTCCCTGAAGACGAAGGGCTGACACCACGGGATCATTCCTCCGGATGCGGTCGAGCGCCAGCGTCCCGGATGGCCTCTTCGGCCAAGAGGCTCGCCAGGGTCGAGGAAGTCTCGGTCGGCTCGGGTCAGCTCGAGGCGCTGCTGGTCGAGGGCACGTTCGCGTGATGCCAACGACGACTGCGCGGTCCGAATTCCCGTGCGGGAGACAGCGCTCGCGGAGCCGGTGCCGGACCTCGCGCTCACCCGCTGCAACTGGTTCGCCGCACCCACGAGTGCACTGTGCCCGTCCGATGGATCTCGCGCGCGATATTCGATGGTATTCGGTGGTCTCGCAGGAGGCCTTGTTCTGTCGAGCGAGATGCGACCGAGCCGCCTCGGGAAGAACCCACGGTGTCGCCGCGGCTGCTGGAACGTGTGTCCAGTTCTACGAGCCGCGCGAGCCCGTCAGCGCGCGCCCACGGATTCACTGCGCGCGAACGGGACGCCGGCGCATGTGCCGGAAGCGAACGACGCCCACGATGTCGCGTTCGATGCGATAGACGAGGACATAGCCGATCGCACCGAGCAGGTAGCGTCTGGTCGACGGGGTGCGGGCGTTCACGACGATCGCGCCGACCGCGTGTGGCCACGCGCCGATGATGCGGATCGCATGAGCAAGCTCCTCGTCGAACAGCTCTGGCGCCGCCGCTCGATGCTCACGCCACCATGCCCGTGCGGCCACGATCTCGCGCGCCGCGCGCGGCGCGATCTCGACCTTCAACCCTCGGCCCGAAGCTTTGCGAGAAACGCCGACGCGTCGAGCCCTTCACCGCGATCGAGCTCATGCTCGGCCTCGTCGATCGCAGCAATATCGTCCGCGTCGAGCTCGCACGTCTCGTCGAGGAGCTGCTTGGCCGTAGGTTGCGAGCGCGGCATGCCCAGAATCTAGCGCAGGTCACGGCGCCGTGCAGGTCGTCCGACGAAAGGCGCGCGGCTCTACGGGTGGCTCTCGATCATCGTCCGCAGGGAAGAAGCCCCGCTCATGGTCGGCGCGCGGGACCTCGAACCGGCTCCGGCGTCCGCACCCGTGATTTCAGCCACTTGGGTGATGTTTATGGCTAAACGCCGCCGCGGTCGAATGAGAGGCTCGCGCACCGTTGGACCGCGCCGGATTTCTCACGGCGCAACGAACGTGCCCGCGCGCTCGCGCCTGGTGCGACGTTGACGGACGCGGGCACGCACGAGCGCTCCATGTCGCACGTGATCTCGAATGGGCCAAGCCGCTGCTCGGTCCGCTCCTCGACGCCCACTCGCGGCCCTGCAGAGCGCGCTCACGTTCGCTGGGCTCGTCTGGAACGAAGCCACGCACTCGCAGTCGACCGCTGCGGACGTCGCCGAGACGGTCTCGCGCGATGTCGCCGAAGCTGGACGTCCCTTGCCCTCGACCATGCGCCAACTCGTCGCCGAGCTTGTCGAGTCGCGCTGGACGGCGTACGCGGACGAGCGGCGCGTCTTCCTGCGCGCGAGGTCGCCGACATCGGCGGCGATCGTCGCATCCGCGTCGCATGGGGTGAGTGACCGCGAGCCACCGATTGTGGAAATGCTGATTCGAGCGGCATGAGCGCGAGCGCCAGACCGAATCCCTATGCACCGCCGCAGAGCGAGGTCGAGTCGCCGGCAGCGCCCGAGGACGGCGCCGGCGAGCGCGTCGGCGGCTGGTGGCGCGTCCTCGCAGTGACGATTGATGCTGCGGCGTTCCTCGGGATCATGCGGCTCATCTCGCCGTACTGGAGGATGTCCACGGGGACGGTGGACGTTCGCGGCGCGGCCGCCTACCTCGTGATGACCGGTCTTTGGGTTGCGCTGGAGATCGCGATCGGCGCGAGCCCCGCGATGTGGGCGTTCGGCTTTCGTGTACGGCGCGCGGACGGGAGTCGGCCGACACACGCCAGCCTTGCTGCCAAGGCATTCGCGGTGCGCATCCCGAACGTCTCCTCGCTCTACGACAACGTCGGAGTCCTGTTCGGTCTCCACGTCGTCCGAGCGACCAGCATCGTGCCTCGTTCACCCCTGAGGTTCTTCGAGTTCCTCGTCGGCCTCGTCTGGATGATCGGCTACCTTCTCGCCTTCAGCCCGCGCCGGCAGACGCACATCGATCGCGTGCTCGACCTCGCGGTGTATCGAGGGAGAGGCTGGTAGTGCCTCGTGACGGCATTCGCGCGCGCCGCGTCTCATCGGACTCCACCCGCGGCCGAGGAAGAGGTCACGGAACGCGCGACCGGCCGATGATCACGACGACTCCTGGGAAATCAGCGTGGTCCAGTCTTCGTAGCGCCCCGCTGCTCAGCACGATGATTTCCCAGGAGTCGTCGTGATCATCGGCCGGTCGCGCGTTCCGTGACCTCT
>JBKJQC010000492.1:0-12260 GCA_046593995.1 Polyangiales bacterium | reverse complement strand
ACGTGGGGCCGGCGATCCTCGGCCGTCACATCGACTTCTTCGTCGGCTACTACTCGGCGTATCGCGATCTGATCACCGGGTCGACGACGATGGGCGGGCGCGAGACGGTGACGATCTACTCCGGCACCGACAGGTGCGCCGACCACATCTCGCGCGGTTACTGATCCAGGCGTCGCGTCCTTTGCGTCGCGGCCAAGAGGCTGCACGGCATGATCGCCGTGGCGCGGCGCGACCCTCGCGGGGGCGCGCCTGTGCGGGATTTGGCCCGTGTCGCACGCTCCGTGCATGGTGCGCTGATCATGCGCTTGCTCCGTCCGAACACGCTCGCGGTCGTCCTCACCCTCGCCGCGTTCGCGCCCGGCTGCGGAGGCTCGGTCGACGAGGAACTGCCGGTCGACGACGCCAGCATCGACGCCGACGACACCGGCGGCGGAGACACCGGCGCGGACACGAGCATCACCGACAGCGGGACCGACAGCGGGATCGACGCGGTCGCGGACACGCGTACCGGCGACACCGGTGGCCTCTGTCCGAACGCGGGCGATCTGCGTTGCAGCGAGACCGGCGCGTGCGTCGACCCCCAGACGGACTCGAAGAATTGCGGCATCTGCGGGAAGGCGTGCGCTGCGAACGAGGTCTGCAACTCGGGCACCTGCTCGTTGACCTGCACCTCGCCGCTCCTGAAGTGCGGCTCGTCGTGCATCGACGTCCAGAGTGACGAGGCCAACTGCGGCGGGTGTGCGACGGCCGACGCCGGGGGCTCCGTGTGTCGAGGCGATCAAGAGTGCAGCAGCGGGAGCTGCGTGTGTCCCTCCGGGACCGCCAGCTGCACCGGGAAGTGCGCCGACCTCGGGAGCGATCCGAAGAACTGCGGCACGTGCGGGGTGGCGTGTCCGACCGGACAGGTCTGCAGCGCCGGCAAGTGTGCGATCGACTGCGGTGTCGGCCTCACGAACTGCGGCGGAGCCTGCCTCGACACGAAGAGCGACGACGCGAACTGCGGCATGTGCGGGACGACGTGCATCGCGGGCCAGTCCTGCGTCGCCGGCGCGTGTGCGTGTCCCGCCGGGCAGTCGCTGTGCAACGGCTCCTGCATCGACACCTCGAGCGATCGCAACAACTGCGGTGGCTGCGGCGTCGTCTGCGGGCCGAACTCGGTCTGCGGCGCTGGCTCCTGCACGACCAACGGCTGTCCGACGGCGTTCACCGACTGCGGCGGGAGCTGCCGCAAGCTCGACAACGACATCGACAACTGTGGCGCGTGCGGCGTCGCGTGCTCCGGCGGCAAGGACTGCAAGGGGGGCGTGTGCAGCTGCCCGGGCGGGTTCACCGACTGCGGCGGCGTCTGCGTCGACCTCACCCTCGATCCCCAGCACTGCGGCACGTGCACCACCATCTGCGGCGCGGGCCAGGTGTGCGGCGCGAGCACCTGCCAGGCGACCTGTCCGGCGGGCACCACCGCGTGCGCGGGCTCCTGCATCAACACCCAGACCGACGCATTGAACTGCGGAGGCTGCGGGCTCGCATGCACCGGCGGCAAGGGTTGCCAGGCCGGCATGTGCGCCTGCATCACCCCGGACATCGAGTGCAGCGGCCAGTGCACCGATCCGCGCAACGATCGCCTCAACTGCAACGGCTGCGGCAACACCTGCCCCGCCACGCAGATCTGCAAGGAAGCCGCCTGCGGGTGCGGTAGCAACCAGACGATGTGCAGCATGGTCTGCACGAAGCTCGAGCTCGACGAGGCGAACTGCGGTTCCTGCGGCAAGACCTGCGCGACGGGGCAGCGCTGCCAGCAGAGCCAGTGCAAGGGTGACGCGATCGACGGCGGTCTCGAGACCGGCGTCGACGCAGGTGCCGACGCGCCTTCGGTCGACGCAGACGCGGCGAGCGACGTCAGGGTCGACGTCTCGGTCGACGTCTCGCTCGGCGGCTGAGACGACTCCTCAGGCGGCGAGCGAGGGGCGATCGAGCGACGCGATGGCGCGGAGCAGCGCCCGGTCGAAGGGCGCGACCGCGCGTCGGGAGCACGGCCAGAGGCCGAGTCGGCGCACCTCGGTGCGGAGATGGTCGGCGACGGCATCGCAGAGGAAGATCACCGGCGCGCGCAGGCCCCGCTGTCGCGCGAAGCCGATCCCGTGGAGCGGCGAGGTGCCCGAGAGCGACTCGTCGACGACGACGATGTCGAGGTCCTGCTCCTGCAGCACGATGTCGTGGAGGATCGCGGCGGTCGCCACCGGCACCACGCTGCAACCGTGCGCGCGCAGACGGTCGACGACCACGTCCCGCCGGAGATCATCGCTGATCGCGACCAGGACGCGGGGCGGACGACCGTGCGTTCCCGTGAACGTGGCGACGGTGACGTCGAGCGAAGCCGAGAGATCGATGGGCTCGAGGTGGGCCATGGGAGTGAGCGCGAGCAATGGGCGTGCCCACCGGGAGCGTACGCAGCGCGTCGTCGCGTCGGCCTTGTCGTCGCGTCGCGACGGCCTCTAACGATACGTCGAGTCGTTCACGCTCGTTCCAGAAGGAGGTCCTCCGATGACCATCGCCCCATCACCGACGATCGATGAAGTTGGAGCTCGCGACACGCTCGCAGACGGCGACGAAGACGGCTTCTGCTGGGACAGTCTCGTCCGCGTCGAGATCGTCACGAACGACCTCGGACCCTTTCTGGAGGACTTCTTCTGGGTGCTCCATGATCGCGCGGGCGCCAGCGTGAGCCTCACGCAAGATCAAGCGTCGTCCATCGGCCTGCTGGGCCGGCTCCAGCAGCTCCAGGGCTTCGACAACCAGGCCGTCATCCGCGCGTCGTGTTGCACGGAGGACGCGCGCTTCGTCTGTTGGGCCGTGAACTGACCGGTCGAAATCCGTGGACCGTCGACCGGAGACGGTCGACCGTAGCGCGATGGACTTCGAGCCGAGCGCCAAGGCCACGCAATACCTCGAGCGCGTGCAGCGCTTCATCCGCGAACGCATCGCGCCGGTCGAGCGATCGATCGTCGAAGGAACGATCGCGAAGACGCACGGCGGCGACTGGACGCGCTGGGAGGTCGATCCGCGCGTCGACGCGCTCAAGGCGGAGGCAAAGGCGCAGGGGCTCTGGAACCTCTTCCTCCCCGACGCGCAACACGGCGCGGGGCTCTCGACGATCGAGTACGCGCCGATCGCAGAGGCCACCGGACGGAGCTTCCTCGCGGCGGAGATCTTCAACTGCAACGCGCCCGACACCGGCAACATGGAGGTGCTCCATCGGTACGGCACCGAGCAGCAGAAGCAGCGCTGGCTCGCGCCGCTCCTCGCGGGCGAGATCCGCTCCGTCTTCTGCATGACCGAGCCGGACGTCGCGTCGTCCGATGCGACCAACATGCAGGCCACGGCGATCGCCGACGGCGACGAGATCGTCCTGCGCGGCCGGAAGTGGTGGTCGAGCGGCATCGGCCATCCGAACGCCAAGGTCGCCATCTACATGGCGCACACGCCGGATGCCTCGCGCGGTCGCCACCACCAGCACTCGATGGTGCTCGTCCCCCTCGACGCGAAGGGCGTGCGCGTCGAGCGCATGCTCCCCGTCTTCGGCGAGTACGACGCACCCTTCGGGCACGGCGAGGTGACCTTCGACGACGTCCGCGTCCCGAAGGAGAACGTGATCGCTGGTCTGGGGATGGGCTTCGAGATCGCGCAAGGGCGGCTCGGCCCCGGCCGCATCCATCACTGCATGCGCTGCATCGGCGCGAGCGAGCAGGCGCTCGATCTGATGATCGAGCGCGGCATGAAGCGCACGGCGTTCGGGAAGCCGCTCTTGAACCTCGGCGGCAACCGCGAGCGCGTCGCCGAAGCGCGCATCGCGATCGATCAGGCGCGCCTCCTCACGCTCTACGCCGCGTGGAAGATCGACAAGGTCGGCGCGCTCGCTGCCATGACCGAGATCTCGTCGATCAAGGTCGTGGCCCCGAACGTCCTGCAGATGATCGTCGATCAGGCCATCCAGATCCACGGGGGCGCAGGCATGTCGCGCGACACGCCGCTCACCGGCTTCTTCATCATGGCGAGGAGCCTTCGCCTCGCCGATGGGCCCGACGAAGTGCACAAGGGGCTCATCGCGCGGATCGAGCTGCAGAAGCGCGGCTACCCCAAGTAGGTCGACCCATCGACCGATTCCGGACGCGAGCGCATCGAGGAACACCAGTGTTCCACTGGCGGCGGAAGCCGGCCGTTGTGCACGGAACGGCTACCTGGGGGTTGTTGTACGTCACATTGAAACGCGTATGTTCCCTTTCATGACGCGCCTCTTCGCAGGGATGATCGCTCTCACGGCTGTTCTCGCGGGGTGCGGCGCCGGCGCAACGGCCGAGCCTGTCGAAGCCAAGCCCGAGTCGCGGACCGTCGCGACGGCCCCTTCCGAGGAGCCGGCCGTCGAGGAGACGACCCCCGCGGAATTCGCTCCGTCCGAGCCCGAGTCGGAGAGCAGCGGCGGGTCCCGCGGCTCCGCATGGCCGGTCGACTGCGCCGGCAAGACCGCGCAGCCGCTCGATGCGACGTGGAAGTTGTCGTCGAGCGGCGGTGAGCGCGTCTTCGACGTGCACGTCCCCGCGAAGTACGACCCCGCGCGTCGCACCCCCGTGGTGTTCGACTTCCACGGCTTCACCTCCGACGAGAAGCAGCAGGCGCTCCTCTCCGGCCTGAACGCGAAGGCCGACGAGGCCGGGTTCGTCGCCGTCCACGCGCGCGGCACGGGTGTGCCCCTGAGCTGGAACGCGGGCGCGTGCTGTGGTCAGGCGGCAGGACAGGGTGGTGAGCCCGTCGACGACGTACGCTTCGTGCGCGACATGCTCGATCGCCTCGAGTCGCAGCTCTGCGTCGACGAGAAGCGCGTCTACGCGACGGGTATGTCGAACGGCGGCTTCCTCTCGCATCGCCTCGCGTGCGAGATGAGCGATCGCATCGCGGCGATCGCGCCGGTCGCCGGCGTCCTCGGGCTCCAGGCCTGCGCGCCCTCGCGGCACGTCCCCGTGATGCACTTCCACGGCACGCTCGACACGCTCGTGCCCTACCGCGGCGAGCCGATGAAGGGCTTCCCCTCCGTCGCGAGCACGATCAATGCGTGGGCCGAGCGTAACGGCTGCAGCAGCGCGAAGGTCGAGACCTTCCGCAAGGTCGACACCGTCTGCGAGACGCACCAGGGCTGCGCGGACGGTGCGACCGTCACGCTGTGCACCGTCCAGGGTGGCGGGCACACCTGGCCCGGCGGATTGCCGGTGCCTCCGCTGGGCCACACGACGTCGAACCTCTCCGCGACGGATGCGATGTGGGATTTCTTTGCCGCCCACCCGATGCGTTGAGCATCGCTACTCCAGACGACTTCAGAGACAGCGTTCCATGACGTCCTGCACGGTCGACATCGACGGCCCCGTCCACTACATCGACCACGGCGGCCCGCGGTCCGAGGGCACGCTCGTGCTCGTGCACGGACTCGGCGGCTCGCACGTGAACTGGGGCGCGGTCGCGCCGCTGCTCGCAGAGAAGCACCGCGTCCTCGCGGTCGATCTCGCCGGGTTCGGGCGGACGCCGCTCGCCCATCGTCTGCCGACGGTCGAGGCGAACGCGGCGCTCCTCGCGCGGTTCGTCGACCGCGTCGCGAGAGAGCCGGTCACGCTGGTCGGCAACTCGATGGGCGGCCTCCTCTCGATCATGGCGGCGGCCGCGTCGCCGAAGAGCGTGCGCTCGCTCGTCCTCGTCGACGCGGCGCACCCGCCCGCACGCGGCGTGTGGCTCGATCGCGAGGTCGCGCTCGTCTTTGCGATGTACATGCTCCCGTGGGTCGGCGAGTACGTGATGCGAACGCGCGCGAAGACGATCACGCCCGAGCAGCTCGTGCGCGAGACCATGCGCGTGTGCTGCGCCGACCCGGGCGCGCTCCACCCGTCCATCATCGACGCGCACGTCGCGCTCGCACACGAACGGAAGGAGATGGAGTGGGCGCACGACGCCTTCCTCGCCGCGACGCGTTCGCTCGTCCGCATCCTCGTCACCCCGAGGCGCGTCGAGCGGCTCGCGAACCAGATCGCGGTGCCGACGCTGGTGCTGCACGGCGATCGCGATCGGCTCGTTCCGGTCGGCTCCGCACGCGCCGCGGCGAAGCGTCACGGCTGGGAGCTCGAGATCTTCCACGGGGTGGGTCACGTGCCGCAGCTCGAGATCCCGGAGCGATTCGTCGAGGTGGTCGATCGCTTCCTCAGCGCGCATGGGGAGGGAGCAGTGAATCGTCAGAGCGTACCGATCACCTCGTGAACGACGCGCTGACCGTGTCGATCGTTCGCCCAGTGCGCCTTCGCCCAACCCGCGAGGAAGCGGTAGAAATCGGCGGCCGCGATCGGCTTCAGCGCGCGCCACTCGCGTTCGACGTCGAGCGATCCCGTCTCTCTGCGCAGGTGCTCGAAGTAGCGGTCGACGTGGCGCTCTTCGTCGGGCTCGCCGCTCACGAGGTAGGCGACGTCGCGCACGCCCGGGCCACCACCGACGTACTGGAAGTCGACGGCAGCGACCTCGCTCGGACCGAAGCAGAAGTTTTCGAGCTTCGCGTCGCCGTGCACCAACGTCTGGAAGCGCGCGGTGCGGAGCCTGCGATCGAGCTCCGGAGCCGCCGCGCGCAACGCCGGATCCTCGATCGCCGCGAGCTCGTCGGGACGCGTCTCGAGGTGCCAATACGTCCCCGTCGACCAGAGCCCCGGATGCTCGACCGGTCCGGCGTCGTCCAGGAAGCTCGCGTGGAACTTCGCGAGCCACGCCAGGCATGCGTCGATTTCGAAGGCGCGCCGGTCACCGTCTCCGCGTCGACTCCGTCCGCGGAACCCCGCTGCGTCGAGGTCTTCGAGCACGAAGAGGAACCGCTCTTCGTCCCGCATTGCGTCGAGGAGCGCGGCGACGGGCGCTCGACTCCGCTTCGCGTAGTCGCGGTAGAACGCGTGCTCGACCTCGTAGGAGCGCAGCTTGCGTTGGTGGCCGCGATGGGAGCGCGCCGCCGCGGGAGGGCGCACGGACTTCACCACCGCCGTCCGCCCTCCGCCCTGGACGCGGTAGATCTCGCCATAGCCGCCCCACAACGACTGGATGCGCGCCCCTCGCTCGACCATCGGCACGCCCAACGCGCGCGCGATCCATGCGAGCTCCTGAGCTCCACCGGTTCGAGATGCGTCCATCACGTGAGCAATCGCTCGAGCAGATCGAGAACACCGAGCGCGTGCGCGGTCTCGCGGAGATACTGCAGGTCGAGTGCGCCGCGACGAGTCTTCACGACGCCGAGGGCGTCCTCCCATTGCCGCTGTGCGACGTGACCGCCCAGGCGGTACCAGTGAAGCTTCTGCGCGATGACGTCTTCTGCCGTGATCACGCGGAGCGCACGATCGCCGAACGCGAAGACCTCGGCTCGCGACAGTTCGTTGCGAGCCACGACGTCGAGTCGCGGGATGAAGACGTCGATCTTGAAGATCGCGGGCTGGTAGATGACATTGAATTCGCTGCGTCGTTGGATGGCGTCGCGAATCATGTCGGCGTCCACGTAGAAGTCGTCGCCGAGCGCGCGCACGAAGCCTTCGACGTGTTCATCGCGCATCACGGCGACGATCGGCCTGCTCGAACGAGCTCACTCGTAATCCGGTCCTGGATCGATCCCGGTCGCGCGGAGGACGAGGTCACGCCCGTAGGCGAGCGCCGCGACCCGGACGTCCACCTCGCGGTCCGACAGCTCGGGGTGCGCCCGTCGGATGCGCGCGGCGGACAGCATCCGGACGGTGCGCACCAGGTCGAAGACGCGCCGCGCCTTCTCCTGCGGGACCATCCTTCGGTAGAGCTCGAGCATGCGCGCCTCGACGTCCGGGCGGGTATCGCGTGCGCCGAGCGACATCGCCCATAGGCTAGCACCGCGGACGATCACGCGAACGCCGCGCCGACGCCGTGACGCGTGGTGCGCGCGGCGGCGAAGTTGCGCGAGCGATCGGGTTCGCGCGAACATCGCCCGGGGATGTCCGACGCTGCGACCTGGCCGACGTGGATCAAGGCGCGTCCCACGTTCGCGCGCGAGGAGCTCCGCGCGGCGATCCGTGACGCGACGCGCAGCGCGTGGTCGATGCTCCGCGCGGCGCACCCCGACGAGACAACGTATGGGTTCGGGCTCCATCCGACCGAGGACGGCTTCATGCTCCTCGCGACGATGGCGACCGAGGAGGGGACGCTGCGGCGCGCCGAGGAGTACCACGAGGTGCTCGGCGGCACGGTCGAGGAGCGGGCGCGGATGATCCGGTGGTGGGACGCGGACTGGCCGTACTCCTGCGATCTGCCGGCACCCTTCGCCGCGGTGAACGCGATGCTGCGCTCGTTACGCGACGCGTTGGCGCCGCACCGCGCCCGCGACGTCGACCCCCTCGTCGCCTCGCTGCGCACCGACTACGAGCACGCGATCGAGGCGCTCGAAGGGGAGGGCGTGTTCGCCGGCATCCCGCGCGAACGCCTGATCCTAGGCGTGTTCGGCGCGGACGAGCGGAACACGGCGAGCTCGGTGGATCGCCTCAATCCGAGAGGTGCCCTCGAGCGCCGACGCGAGGAGATGGTCGCTGGGGAGGCGCTCCGCGAGGCCGTCGATCGCGCGCGCAATCCTCCGGCGGGATGACGCCCGCCCGAGGGTCTACACTGGGGAGCGATGCGCCGTCCTTCGCTTCTCGTCCCGAGCCTCGCCTCCGTCGCCCTCGTCGTCCATCTCTTCGGCGCGTGCTCCGCCGGCGGAGACAAAGAGTCGGCGAAGCCACCCGCGGGGGGAGATGGCGGGCTCGTGAACGGTGACCTGTGCGGATACTGCGTTGGCTCGCTCTACACCCCCTGTGACGGCCCCGGGAAACCAGGGACACCGATCACCTGCGCCGACGGCCAGACGTGTGTCGCACAGCGCGGCTGTCTCGCGTGCCTCCCCGGCACCAACACCTGCGTCGACAACGCCGTGCACGCATGCACGAACGAAGGTTCACCGGGCGAGAAGGTGCAGGACTGTGATCCGGGCGCCGGCCAACGGTGCTCGAAGGGGGCGTGCAAGACCGCGTGCGAGGTCGCCGCCGACACCCCGAGCAACGTGGGCTGCGAGTTCTGGGCGGTCGATCTCGACAACGCAAAGAACGCGGTCGACGACGCGGCGAACAAGCCGTGGGGCCTCGTGCTCTCGAACGCGGGCGAGGGCACCGCGACGGTCACGGTCGAGCGGAACGAAGCGCTCCCCGGCGAGCCCCTGAAGCTGGTCGTCGAGCGATCGCTGACCATCAAGAAAGACGAGCTCGGGCTCGTCATCATGCCGCCGCGCGAGGTCGACGGCTCGGTCCTCGGCAACAACGAGGGCCCGGGCACGTTCCTCTCCTCGAAGGCGATCCGCGTCACGTCCACCGGGCCGCTCGTCGCCTACCAGTTCAACGCCTTCGAGCCGACGTTCTCGAACGACGCGTCGCTGCTCCTCCCTCGGAACGGCCTCGGAAAGATCCACCGAGTCCTGGGCTATCCGACCTCGAAGCCGGTCTCGATCACGCTCCCTGGGCTGCCGCCGACGCCGCTCGATCGTGCGTTCGTCACCGTCGTCGCAACCGAGCCGAACACCAAGGTGAAGGTCGTGCTCGGTCAGGCGATCGTCGCCGGTGGACCGGTCACCTCGCCGAAGAAGAAGGGGGAGATCGTCGAGGTCACCCTCGGCCCGTTCGACGTCCTCAACCTCGAGTCCGACGGGATGCCCGGCGACCTGACCGGCACCATCGTCGAGGCGAGCGCCCCCGTCTCGGTGTTCACGGGGACCGAAGGGAGCGTCGCCCCGACGAACATGTCGTTTCCCAAGCCGCCCGACCACAACGGCGGGACGTGCTGCGTCGACCACCTCGAGGAGCAGGTCTTCCCGGTCACCTCCATGGGCAGGAAGTACGTCATCACGCGGAGCCCGGTCCGCTCGACGACCGGGTACCGCGAGCCGGACGTGATCCGCTTCCTCGGCATCGCCGAGACGGCGACGGTGACGACGACGCTCCCTGCGCCCTTCGACCAGTTCACCATCGCCCCTGGCGAGATGAAGGAGACGTGGACCGACAAGGACTTCATCGTCGAGTCGACCACGCCGGTCGCGGTCGGGCAGATCCTGGTCAGCCAGGAGTACGTCGCGGGCGCCTACAGCGGCGATCCCTCGCTCACGATTTTCCCGCCGTTCGAGCAGTACCGCTCGAACTACCTGTTCCTCGTCCCCCCGAAGTGGACCAAGAACTACGTGGTCATCTCCGCCGAGGTCGGCTCCGAGGTGAAGCTCGATGGGGTGGTACCGACCGGGTGCGTCGTCTCCGCAGCGGGCACGCTCGACGGCAAGACGTTCGAGTCGCGCGTCTGTCCCGTGAGTCAGGGGGTGCGGCGCCTGGTCTCCGACAAGCCGTTCGGCGTGACGGCGTACGGGTACGGGAACGCCGGCAGCTACGCGTTCACCGGCGGCGCCGACGTCAAGCCGATCTACGAGCCGCCCCCGCTGAAGTGACGAAGCCCACATCGCCACACGCGAAAGGGTCTCGCATACGGACTCGATGAATCGCCCCGAACGGCGATACGCTCCGGTTCGTGATCCGCCTCCCGACTGCCGCCGTCACCGCGCTCAGGAACCGTCTACGAGAGCGCGGCGCGCGCCCTTCGCTCTCGCTGCCGATGGGCACCGCCGACGAGATGCTCGAGGCGCAGATCGTCGAACAGTACGGCGCGCTGTGCGAGGCGATGTACCTGCTCATGGCGGCCGACGGCCAGATCACCGGCGCCGAGCGCGACGTCATCCGCGGCGCGTTGCGTGAGCTCGACGATCGCATCCGCTCACGACACGTCGAGTCGATGCTCGCGACCTCCGCGGAAGACCTCCTGCGCGACGGATGGACGACGCGGATGCAGGCGATCGGCGACGCGCTGGGGGACGATCCGGTGCGCGCCGAGGCGGCGATCCTCCTCGCTGCCGCGGTCGCCTACGCGGACGGCGAGATCGCCGCGGAAGAGAACAACGTGATGTCGGGGCTGATGCAAGTCCTCAACGTCACCTCCGAGCGCACGAAGGAGCTGATCGGCTCCCTCGAGCGCGTCGACGAAGTGCTCCAGCGCGACGAGAAGGTCGACGCCGCGGACATCGTCGTGCACGCGGCGCTGCGACTGCGCACGCCGGAGGACTTCGAGCGCCTCGCCGCGACGACCGATCGTCCCGACGTCACCTTGGCGCTCCGTCTCTACGCCGCGTACGTGCGCAGCTGCGACGATCTCCTCGATCGCTCGGCGGCGCCGCGCTCGATCCCGACGGCGCGCGTCGAGGCGCTGAGACTCTTGGCCGACGAGATGCCCCCGGAGCGATCGCCGCGACTCGACGAGCTCCGCAGCGTGCTCCGCGGCGTGGCGCAGGCGCTGCAACGTGTCGACGACGCGAGCTCGTTGCGCGCACTCCTCGACGAGAACGGCGGCACCCCCGCGCTCGCCTCGCTCGAGACCTCGCTCGCCGCTCTGTCCCAGCTCGTGAGCCGCGCGCTCGAGCGCCTCGGCCACCCGGTGCACCCCGCCGGGCTCGATCTGCGCCACGCGATCGGTGACGTCGTACGCAATGCGCCGCGCGCCCGCGACATCCTGCTCGAGACCATCGACCGTGCGCTGACGGCGCTCGCACCGACGATCCCCGGGGGGCTGCTCTCCGCGTTCGACTCCGTGTTGCGCCACGTGGCGGCGCTCCCGGCCGAGCTCGCGGGACAGGCTGCGCAGAAGCAGGAGGCCGTCGAGGACGACGGGCTGCCGGAGTGGGTGCCGAAGTCGCGCTTCCTCGGCGGTTGGTTCGTCCACAAGACGCTCGGCGGCGGAGGGTCGGGCAGCGTGTTCGTCGCGAGCCGCGCGGGCGAGCACGACGATCCCGAGGCCGAGCGGTTCGCGCTCAAGGTGCCACTCTACGACGCCGTCGCCGCGCGCAGCGTCTCCGAGGCCGAGTACCTGAGCGTGTTCCGCCGCGAGGCCGGCGCGCTCCTCGCGCTCCCGGATCACCCGAACCTCGCGGGGTTCGTGACCTTCGACGCGAAGGCGCGTCCGAAGCCGGTGCTGGTGATGGAGCTGGTGCAAGGCGTCGACTGTCACGCGCTCTTGCAGCGTCATCGCGACGGCAAGGGGAGCCTCGACGTCGCGCGCGTCCTCCAGATCCTCGACGGCGTGCTCGCGGGGCTCGCCGCGATGCACGAGGTCGAGATCGG
>JBKJQC010000480.1:0-4066 GCA_046593995.1 Polyangiales bacterium | reverse complement strand
GCACGAGTTCGGCACGATGCTCGCGGCCGCCACTGCCTCGACAGCGGGCGCGCGCGTGATCTACCTCGGGCCCAACACCCCGGCGGCAGACCTCGCGTTTGCTGCCAAGAGCGCGCGCGCGCGGGTCGTCCTCGTCTCGCTCGTCGCCCTCCGCGCCGATGGCGTGGCTCTGGTGCTGGGGTGTGCGTGGAGGAGAGCGCGGCGTGGAAGACGGGAGGCTCGTGGGCGTTTCGCGTGAAGAGGCCTCGAGGAAGTGCACGTGGAGATTGAGCGAGCCGCCGAAACGTTGGACGAAGCTGACGGAGCCAGCGCGGCTCCGCGCTCCGCCGCATCCACCGCTCGACCTCGCGGAATAGGATTTGATCGGCGCGCGCGCCGTCGGCCGCGAAGCCCTCGTCGCCCACGGCCTGCCGCTCCTCCGCGACATGTGCAAGACGCCGCAATTCCAAGCCTGGTGGAACGCGCGCTGAGTCATTTGCGCGGAGGGCTCGACGTCGCGCGCTTCGTCCACCAGAGACTGCGGAGCGCCTTGTACTCGTCGAGGGTTCCTCGCTCGAGCTTCTCGGCTTCCATGGCGGTCAGGAGCGACGAGGGCGTCCGTCCGCGCCCGAGCGGCGGCAGGAGCTTCTTCACCAGGCGGTCGGCGGCGTTGCTCTCGACGCGGATCGTGACCACGAGCGCGTCGGTCGGCGCAGGATCGGTCACGCCGAGGACCTGCAGCCGATCGGACGCTCCGCGCGCATAGAGCTCGAGCGACTGCTTCACCGCCTGCGGCTCGCGGGTCGGCGTCGACACGGCGGCGATGTCGGCGCGCCCCTCGAGGACGGCGTCGACCACGTCGCGGTGCGAGCCGAGGAACTCCTGCGTGTCGAACGCGAGGTTCGGCTCGATGCCCTGCCCGCGCAGCCACGCCATCGGGAGCAGGTATCCGCCGAGCGAGAGGGGATCGACCCACACGGCACGCTTCTTCTGCAGCGAGTGCAGCGTGAGCCCGTTGTCCGCGCGCGTGATGATCGCCGAGTGGTAGAAGCCGTTGCCAGAACGGACCGCGCGGAGGACTGCGCGGGCCTCCTCGAGCTCGGCGATCACTGCCGACGGCGCCCACGACAGCTCGACGGCCGCGCTCAACGTGTCTCGTCGCACCTCGGCGTAGTCGGCCGCCACCCGCACCTTCACGTCGATGCCGAGCTCTCCCGCCAGCGACGTCGCGACGAGCTCCGCACGGGCCGCCGCGCGCGCGGTGCCGAGCGACGGAGGGACGAGCAGCGTGTACGACATCAGCCGTAGAAGGCGCGCTCGGCCTCGGGATGACCAGGGATCCCCCAGGCTTCGCACACGCGTCCTTCCTCGACGCGATAGACGTAGCAGATCGAGTCTTCGTAGCGTTCGGCGCCGCGCTGCGAGCGCGTGTGCCCGAGGATGGTGACGAAGTCGTCGTTCGCGATCGCCTGCTCGACGTGGAGCCGATAGGTGTCGCCGCTCAACGCCGCGCGTCGCGCGAAGAGCTCGAAGACCTCCTCGAGGCCGACGTACGTCCCGGCGAGGCTGCTCGTGCCGCCGTAGTGCCAGCGGAGATCCTCGCGGAACAGCTCGCGCAACTCCGGCATGTCGCGCGCGGCGAACGCACGCAGACCACGGTCGAGTCGTTCGAGGTTGGGGTGCGCCGTCATGAGCCTCCCGATCGAGACCTGCAGGGGGTTTGCTGCATGCGCGCGTTCTCGTCGGGGCATCCCGCGCACGCGCATCCACGCTAGAGGATACCTCATGACGCGAGGCACGTTGCGGGCGACGATGGACGTCGAGGGGATGAGCTGCGCGAACTGCGTTCGTCACGTGACGAAAGCGCTCGGGAAGGTGGCGGGCGTGAGCGACGCGAAGGTCGAGATCGGACGCGTGGAGCTCGCCTTCGATCCCGCACAGACGAGCCCGGAAGCCATCGCGAGCGCGCTCGCCGCCGCGGGCTACCCTGCGCGCGCCGCTCCGTGACCGCGACTCCGAACGCTGCTGAAGACGAAGACCTCCGTCGCATCGCGCTGCCGGTGCGGGGGATGACCTGCGCGTCGTGTGTCGGGCACGTCGAGCGCGAGCTGAGGGCGACCGCCGGCGTCCGTGACGTCACCGTGAACCTCGCGACCGAGCGCGCGACGATCTCCTTCGAGCCGGAGATCACGTCGGTGGAAGCGCTCCGCGCCGCGATCGTCGAGGCGGGGTACGAGCCGGGCGCGCCGGCGACACGCGGCGAGAGGTCACTCGGCGTCGAGGAAGCGCGCGTGGCCGAGGAGCGTCGCGTGCTCCGCCGCAAGACCGTCGTCGCGCTGGTGATCGCCGCGCTCTCGATGGCGATCTCGATGCCGCTGATGGGACACGGCGGGCACACGCACGCCATCAGGCTCTCGCCGCGCGTCCTCCGCGTCGTGCTCCTGATCCTGACGCTGCCGGTCGTCCTGTGGGCGGGGCGCCACTACTACGCGCGGGCGTGGGCCTCGCTGAAGCGACGCCCGTACTTCCGCAGCTTCGACATGAACACGCTGGTGGCGCTCGGCACGGGCTCGGCGCTGACGTGGTCGATCCTCGCGACGCTCGCGCCCGACGAGATGCTCCGCGCTGGGCTCCCGCTCGACGTCTACTACGAAGCGGTCTCTGCGATCGTCGCGTTGCTGCTCCTCGGCAGCTACCTCGAAGCGCGCGCGAAGGGGCGCACCCGTGACGCGATCGCCGGCCTCGTGCGCCTGCGTCCGCAGACCGCGCGGATCGCCCCCCGCCACGGCCACCACGGGGAGAGCGAGCACGAGCTCCCGATCGAGGAGATCGCCGTCGCCGATCGCCTGCTCGTGCGCCCCGGGGAGCGCATCCCCGTCGACGGCGTGGTCGTCGAGGGCACGAGCAGCGTCGACGAATCGATGCTGACGGGTGAGCCGTTGCCCGTGCAGAAGACCGTCCACGACCGGGTCATCGGCAGCACCATCAACCAGAGCGGCGCGCTCGTCGTCGAGGCGACGCGCGTCGGCGACGACACCGTGCTCGCGCAGATCGTGCGTCTGGTCGAGGACGCACAAGGATCGAAGGCGCCGGTGCAGCGACTCGCCGACACGGTCGCCGCCGTGTTCGTGCCGGTCGTGCTGGTGATCGCGGTGGTCGCTGCCATCCTCTGGCTCCTGCTCGGACCCGCCGGCGAGGGGCCTGCGCGCGCGCTCCTCGCGTTCGTCACCGTCCTCGTCATCGCGTGCCCCTGCGCGATGGGGCTCGCCACGCCGACGGCGATCATGGTCGGCACGGGCGCCGGCGCGACCCGGGGCGTGCTGATCAAGAACGGTGAGTCGCTCGAGCGGGTGGAGCGCGTCTCCGTGGTGGTCCTCGACAAGACGGGGACGGTGACCGAAGGCGCGCCGACCGTCACCGACGTCGTCGTGATCGATCCGGCGTTCGCCGAGGAGGAGGTCTTGGGCCTCGCGGCGTCGGTGGAAGCCCGGAGCGAGCATCCCCTCGCGCGTGCGGTGGTGCGCGCGGCGAACGCGCGCGGGATCGTGCCGTCTCCCGTCGCCGAGTTCACCAGCGACGCAGGTCTCGGGGTGTCGGGCCTCGTCGGTGGACGGCGCGTCTCCGCCTCCCGCGTGTCGGGAGACGCGTCCGGAGACTCCGAGCGGCCCCTGTTCGACGTCATCGCGCGCGAGCTCGGCACCCGCGGTTGCACGCCGATCGCCGTCGCGGTGGACGGGCGAACCGTCGCCGTCCTCGGCGTGTCCGACCCGATCCGCGCGTCGTCGCGGGAAGCCATCGCGAGCCTGCGCGCGCGCGGTCTACGCGTCGTGCTGCTGACCGGCGACCGGCGCGAGGTCGCCGACGCGGTCGCACGCGAGGTCGGGATCGAAGAGGTCCACGCGCAGGTGCTCCCGGCGGAGAAGGCCGCGGTCGTCGCCTCTCTCGCCGACGCGCTCACCGGCACGCGAGCGTTCATCGCGATCCCCACGTCGGCGCGGGCGAGCGCGGGCGCGTCGTTCACACCGTCGCCGACCATCGCGACGAACGCTCGCGTGCCGGTGAGCGCGTCGGCGAGAGAGGCGACGAC
>JBKJQC010000446.1:0-5191 GCA_046593995.1 Polyangiales bacterium | reverse complement strand
GCCCACCGACCGAGGCCGGGATCGCGTCGCCGTTCGGGAGCTTCGCGATGCACACGCCGGTGTTGCAGAACTGCGTCGTGGTGCAGTCCGCGTCCACCCGGCAGGTCGTGCCGCACGCGCCGGTCATCGGGTCGCAGAAGTCGCCCGCGTGGCCGGTGCCGCAGTCGGCGTTGGTCGCGCACTTGCCGCAGGTCCCCGCCGTCGCGCCCGCAAGGACGCAGTACGGGTTGGTCGCGGTGCAGGTGAAGGTCGTCGTCATGCCGTTGTCGCCGTTGCAGGCCTTGCAGACGGCCGGCGTCACGTCGCACAGCGGCTTCGTTCCGCTGCACTCCGCGTTGGTGACGCACTCCACGCACTTCTTGTTGGTGGTGTCGCAGACCTTGGGGGACGCGCAGTCCCCGGTGACGAGGCAGCCGCCGGTCTCGATGCACTGACCGGCGAGCGAGCAGAGGCTCGAGCGGCAGACCACCGCGGCGGTCGCGACGGTGCACGGCCCGCCGACGGTGAACCCGCACTTGCTGTCCGCCGCATCGCAGACACCGCTGCGGCACACCGTCGTCGAGGTCGCGTTGGTGCACGTGCCGCTGCCGTTGGCGAGCCCGCACAGGTTGTCGGTCGTGTCGCAGACGTCCGCGATGCACACCGCGGCGCCCACAGGGGCGGTGCAGACACCGTTGAGGACCGGCGCGTGACCGGCGATCGTCGGCACGGCGATCCCGTTGGCGAGCTTCGCGGTGCAGGTCCGCGTGGTGGTGGTGCAGAACTGGTCCGCGTTGCAGTCGGGGTCGACGAGGCAGCCGTTCGCCGGCTTGCACACGCCGGACTGCGAGCACGAGCCGCTGCGGCAGACCGTGGCCGCCGTGAGGGAGGTGCATGTTCCGGTGCCGTCGGGGTAGCCGCACTTCGCGTCGTTTCCGCAGACCGCGCTCCGACACACGAGCGTCTCGGTGGCGACCGAGCAGACTCCGTCGCCGTTCTTCAGGCCGCAGCGGTGGTCGATCGCGTCGCAGACTGCCGCGAGGCACACCGCCGTCGCGACGGGGGCCGAGCAGACTCCGGTGAGCGCCGGATCGTGCCCGGTGATCGTGGGGATGGTGGTGCCGTTCGTCAGCTTCGACGTGCACGTCTTCGTCTGGGTGTTGCAGAACTGCGTGGCCACGGTGCAGTCAGCGTCGACTTGGCAGGTGTTGGGCGCCTGGCACTTGCCGCTCGCCGAGCAGAGGCCGCTCCGGCACACGGTCGCAGCAGTCACCGAGGTGCAAGAGCCGTTGCCCGCGTCGTAGCCGCACTTCCCGTCGGGATCGCAGACGCCGCTCCGACAGACGACGACTGCCGTCGTCCCGTCGCAGGTGCCGCTCCCGTTCACGCTGCCGCAGCGATGATCGGACGTGTCGCAGACCAACGAGACGCACACGGCGGTGCCGACCGCGGTCGTGCAGGTCCCCGTGAGCGCCGGGTCGTGCCCGGCGATGGTGGGGATCGGCGTGCCGTTCACCAACTTGGCCTCGCAGGCCTTCGATTGCGTGTTGCAGAACTGCGCCGAGGTGCAGTCGCCGTCGACCAGACAGCCGCCCTGGGGCTTGCACCCGAGCGACACCGAGCAGGAGCCGCTGCGGCAGACGGTCGCCGCGTTCTGCGAGGTGCACGGGCCCCCCGTCGGATAGCCGCACAGGTCGTCGGTCGCGTCGCAGACCGCGGACACGCAGACGAAGCTGCTCGTCGCGGTGCAGTTGCCGTCGAGCAGCGGATCGTGGCCGATGACCGTCGGGATCGGCGTGCTGTTCACCAGCTTCGCGGTGCAGGTCCGCGAGGGCGTGTTGCAGAACTGCGCCGAGGTGCAGTCACCGTCGACGAGACAGCCGGCCGGCGGCTTGCACTTGCCGTTGACCGAGCACGCGCCGGTTCGGCAGACGGTCGGCGCGGTGAGCGCGTCGCACGGACCGTTGCCCGTGTCGTAGCCGCACTTGAAGTCGACCGGATCGCACACGTCGCTTCGGCACACGGTGGTCGCGGTGCTGCTGCTGCAGGTTCCGTTGCCGTTGGCGTAGCCGCACTTCGCGTCGGTGGTGTCGCACACCAACGAGAGACAGACCGCGGAGCCCGCGGGCGCCGTGCAGGTGCCGTTCAGCGCCGGATCGTGCCCCGCGATCGTCGGGATCGAGGTGCCGTTCGAGAGGTCCGGCAGGCAGGTGAAGATCGTGTTGTCGCAGAAGCTCGACGCGGGGCAGTCCCCGTCGACGAGACAGCCTCCGACCGGCATGCACTTGAGCGAGCCCGAGCAGGCGCCGTCGCGACAGACCGTCGACGCGTTCGTGCTGGTGCACGGGCCGCTGCCGGTGGCGTATCCGCACTTGTGGTCGGACGCATCGCACACCGCGGCGACGCACACCGACGTGCCGACCGCCGACGTGCACATCCCGGTGAGTGCCGGATCGTGGCTCGAGATGGTCGGGATCGCGGTGCCGTTCGTCAGCTTGGCGACGCACTTCTGCGCGCCGGGGGTCGTATCGCAGAACTGCGCGGTGGTGCACCCCGCGTCGGTCGTGCAGGCCGGCGGCGCGACGCAGATGCCGCCCACGCAGGTGGCGCTGCGGCACACCGTCGCGGCGTTGGTCGCGGTGCAGGTGCCGCCGCCGTCGGCGTAGCCGCACTTGTGGTCCGCCGCGTCGCAGACGCCCGCGATGCACACCGAGGTGCCGACGAGCGCCGAGCTGCACGTGCCGGTCAGCGGCGGCGTGTGCCCCGTCACCGTCGGGATCGCGGTGCCGTTGGTCAGCTTCGGGGTGCAGGTGAAGGAGCCGGTGTTGCAGAACTCCGCGCTCGTGCAGTCGGTGTCGACCCTGCACGCGGAGCTGGTGTTGCAGCCCGTGGCCGTGCACTTGATCAGGTCGCTCTTGAGGCCGGTGAGGGTCGTCGCGCCCGACGCCGACACCGGGTCCGACGAGATGTTCGTCGCGCTGGCGGACGAGCCGCAGATCACGCGGAACGGCTGCGCGAGCGGATCGAAGGCAAATGCGCCGGTGGTCGGGAAGTCGTTGAGGTCGATGGCCCAGTCGATGAAATAGTCGGTGCCGCCGCCGAGGGTGGTCCCCGCGGGGAGGGCGCGGACGTGGCCGGGCGTGCCGTTGACGACGGGTCCGCCTTGGAGCGCGGTGTACCTCTGCACCGCGATCGTCGACTTGGTGCTCGGGCTGTCGAGGAGGCGACGGTCGTCGCCGAGGCCGAAGTACACGTCGTCGGTGATGCCGCTGGCGTTCGCGATGAACTCGTAGTTCTTCGGCTCCGTGTCGGTGTCGAGGACGCACGCCCAGCCGAACGGATCGAGGGTCGTCGCGTTCTTCAGCGGAGAGGCCGCGAGGCGGAGGCGGAAGAACATGCGGTTCGCGTCGGCAGCGATGAAGCCGGCGGGGTTCGCCGCGTTGCCGATGACGTTGCGGGAGCCTTGCGCGTCGATCTCGGGATCGCCGATCGGAACGTCGCCGACGTAGAGCGCGGACCAGGTCGTGGGCCACGTCATCGGCGCCGTCGAGATCGGGCTCGCGACGTGCGCGCTCTCGGAACGCGGCGGGCCCGCGTCCTTCGACGAGCAGCCGACGGTGAACGGCGCCGTGAGGGCGACGACAGAGAGCAGTTTCGCGAATCTCGTCATCGACGCATCCTCATCTTCGGTACGCGCCGCGAACGGCAGCACCACAGGTCTCGAGCCCTAAGTCCCGCGGGCAGGCGGCATCGGCAGCCGCGCTCGGATCGGGGAGGCGAAACTATCACCCCTCTGCGATCGGCGACAGGCCGCGTACGCGCGCGTGATGCGAACGCGATGTGCGATGTCGTGTGCGACCGGCGCTACGCCGTCCTCTTCGTGCGATCCGTGGCCACGCTCGGTCGCTACCGTGCCGGGATGAGACGCGACTCGGTGCGAAGGGAGCGTGCGTCAGAAGGCGAGCGAGAACGAAGCGCGCGGGCCGTCCTTCGTCGGAGCCAGTCCGACGGTCGCCTTCGGGCCTCCCGAGTCGTGCGTGAGGAACAGGTACCCCGAGACTCCGATCAGCACCGCGCCCGAGACGAGGAACACGTCCGCGACGCGCCAGTCGCGGACGACGCCGTCCTTCTGCTCCTGCGTGCAGCTCGCGGTCCGGCTGCAACCGTCGACGAGCGCGCTGTGATCGGAGTCGGCCTTCAATCCGAAGTACGCGAAGCCGCCGATCGCGAGCACGCCGATCCCGCCGACGACGATCGCGGCGACCGGCGCGCTCTTCGTCTCGGCCGGCGCTACCGGCGGCGGCGGCGGCGGTTTCTCGACCGGCTTCGGAGCCTCGGGCTCCGCGATCGTCACGACCACCGCGCGGTTCTTCTCGCCTTGGCCGACGACGATGTCCTGCGTCACCGCGGGGAGCCCCTTGGTCTCGAACTTCAGCGAGTGCGTCCCCGGATCGATCGCGAGCGGCTTTCCGTCGAGCTTCTCGATCACGACCTTGCCGTCGATCGTCACGACGACGTCGACGCGGTCGTTCCCCTTGCCGTCGATCGCGCGGAGCACGATCGAAGGCAAGCTCTTGTCGACGTCCGCGACCCAGCCGTCGCACACCTTTGCGAGCTTCGCCGGGCAGACCTGCGTACAGCGGAGCATCTGCTCACGCGCCGCGGTGAGCTTCCCCTCGTCGCGCAGCGACTGCGAGCTCTCGAAGGCCTTCGAGCAGATCCCCTTGTCGCTCGCCGCTGCCGGCAGGGCGAGCGTCATCGAGAGCACGAGCGACACGCAGAGCATTCGCATCTAGAGGCACTCCGGCTTGGGCACGAGCTTCCCGTCCGGCTTCCGCACGTAGGGAGGATCGCAGTTGACCACCTTCGGGACGATCTTCGGTGGGAGTTTCGGAGTCACCGACGGGCTCGGAGTCGGCGCGGCGCTCGGCGGCGGTTGCGGAGTCGCGGCCGGGGCCTTGGTCGGAGATGGCGCAGGCGGTGCGCTCGTCGGCGCCGTTGCGCTCGGGGACGCGCCTGCGGCCACCGCTGACGGCTCGCGCGGGCGCGTCGCGGCGAACGAGACGATGGCGACGCCGGTGAACACCACGATCGCGACCACCCACGGAACCCATCGTCGGCGCGGGAGCTCGGTCGTCGCCGTCACGGTGGGAACCACCGCGTGCAGCGGCGACGTCTCGATCTCCGGTGCGCGCGGCGCGATGTCGGTCAT
>JBKJQC010000299.1:0-4074 GCA_046593995.1 Polyangiales bacterium | reverse complement strand
ACGACCTTGAGCTCCGAGTCGACCATGTCGACGACGTCGAGCCCCTGCCGGCCGTCGCGCAGTTTGAGGAAGCGCGCGGCCCCGCCGAACGTGTGCACGAGCTCGCCTTGTTCGTCGAGCAGGAAGCTCGGCGGCATGAGCTCGTCGAGGAGCGCGTCGTAGGTGCCGAGCAGCTGCCCGAGCGGATGGCGCGGCGGGGTCGCGAGCAGCCGCGGCTCGATGGCGGGCTGCGAGATCCGGTTCTCGAGCGGGACCCGCGCGTCGGTGTGCTTCTGGTAGACGCGCCAGTGCTTGTCGACGGTCGCGAAGTCCTGCGCGATGGGCCCGGCGCTCTCGCTCGGCCCGAGGAAGAGGGCGCCACCGCGGTTGAGGGCGAAGTGGAAGAGCGAGAGGACCTTCTGCTGCGGGACGGGCTGGAAGTAGATCAGCAGGTTGCGACAGCTGATGAAGTCGACGCGGGTGAAGGGCGCGTCCTTGAGGACATCGTGCTGCGCGAACACCACCATCTGGCGGATGTCGGGCACGACTTGATACATCTTCCCCGGGCGCACGAAGTAGCGCGCGAGGCGCTCGGCGGAGACGTGCGAGACCGCCTCCTCGTCGTACATCGCGCGGGTCGCACGCTCGATCGAGGTGCGATGGACGTCCGTCGCGAAGATCTTGAGCGGACGCTCGATGCCCATCTTGGTCATCAGCTCGTGGCAGAGGATCGCGAGCGAGTACGGCTCTTCGCCGGTCGCGCACCCCGCGACCCACAGCCGCAACGGTGCGGTCCGGGAGCCGCTCCGGAGCAGCTCGGGGAAGACGCGGTGCTCGAGCACCTCGAACGCCTCCGGATCGCGGAAGAACTGCGTCACGCCGATGAGGAGATCGCGGTAGAGGACGTCGAGCTCTTCGCGGTCCGCCTTCAGCCGTCGCGCGTACTCCTGGAGATCCGGCGTGTGGGCGAGCAGCAGGCGGCGCTCGATGCGACGCGTGATGGTGCTCGGCTTGTAGTGCGTGAAGTCGATCCCGTACTCCTCCTTGAGCATCTGGTAGATCGGGCCGTGCGCGGACGTCTCGACGGCGGGTGACGACGCCTTCAGCGGATGGTCTCCGTGATCGAGGAGCACCGCGGGCATCTGCTCCGGCGCGAGGACCCAGTGGGCGACGCCGGTGTCGCGAGCGCTCTTCGGCATGCCGTCGAACTGCGCGCTCGGGAGATCCTGCACCATCACGAGGCCGCCGGCGGCGTGAACGTCCCGGATGCCGCGCGAGCCGTCGCTGCCCCCACCGGAGAGCACGACCGCGACGGCACGCGGCCCGCAGTCCTGCGCCAGGGAGCGGAAGAAGAGATCGATCGGGAGCGTGAGCTCCTGCTGCGGATCGCGCTCGCTCAGGAGCAGACGCCCCCCGGAGATGATCATCTCCTTCTTGGGCGGGATCAGATAGACATGGCCCCCTTCGACGGCCATCCCGTCCTCGACCAGATGGATCGGCAGCGTGGTCCGCCGCGCGAGGAGCTCGTCCATCAAGCTCTTGAAGTCGGGAGAGAGGTGCTGGACGACGACGAACGCCATCTTGCACTCCACCGCGCGTGCTGGGGGGAGGTGATCGAAGAAGCGCTCGAGGGCGTCGAGCCCACCGGCGGATGCGCCGATACCGATCACCTGCGGCGGCAGGCTCGCGGCGAGGGGAGCGACGAGGGGAGCGACGAGGGGGTTGTTCATGGCGAGGGTTGCGACCCGAGGGGCCGCGGGCACCGGGCGCGACCTCCGCGCCGCCGGTTACGATTCGCCTCAGCGCAGCTTGTTTCGTCTCTTTTTTGCGTGAAACGATCGAGCACCTCGGGCGTCGAAGTCGTTCGCGCGGCTCCGTCCCACGCTCGCGATGAGAGTGGTCGAGGAGTCAGCGCATCCATTGCCCGTGGACGCCATCGAATTCCTCCTCGCACAGCACGACATCGTCGAAGACGCGTTCGCGAAAGCGCTCCGCGGAGAGGGCGAGGAGCGGCGCGAAGCCTTCGAGCGCGGCGCGGATCTGCTGCTCGCGCACATGATGGTGGAGGAAGAGATCTTCTTCCCCGCATCGCGCGCGGGAAACACCGAACCGAAGCTCCGCGAGACGCTCGAGGAGCACCTCTCGTTGAAGCGCATCGTCGCCGATCTGCTCTTGATGACGACCGACGATCACCAGTTCGAGGCCAAGCTCAAGGTGCTGAGCGAGCAGTCCGATCACCACCACGAGGAGGAGGAGAAAGATCTCTTCCCCGTCGTGCGGAAGGCGAAGTCGCACGAGGAGCTCGTCGCCCTCGGCCACGCGCTCGTCGCACGGGAAGCGATCATCCTCGCCGCCGGCGGCTCGCGGAACCTCGCGAGCGAGCAGACCGGCGAGGCCGCGCGACTCACCCTCCCGTGACCAGATGCTGATCTCCTCCGAACCGTCGTGGCCGACGCGCCTCTTGCTCATCCGCCACGGCGAGAGCGCGGGGAACGTCGCGCGCGATCGAGCCGAGGCGGCGGGCCTCCCGAACATCGACATCGGCGGACGCGACGTCGACGTCCCGCTCTCGCCGCTCGGTGAGCGACAGGCGCGCGCGCTCGGACGTTGGTTCGCGGCAGAGCCCGAAGGAGAGCGGCCGACGGTCGTCCTCTCGTCCCCGTATCGGCGCGCGGTCGAGACCGCCTCGCTCCTCGTCGCCGAGCTCCCCGGTTCTCCCCCTCCGAACGCGATGGTGCGCGCGATCGACGAGCGGCTGCGAGAGAAGGAGCTCGGGAGCCTGAACCGACTCACCCGCGCGGGGATCATCGCGCGCTTCCCCGACGAGGCGGCGCTGCGCACCGAGCTCGGAAAGTTCTACTACCGGCCGCCGGGCGGCGAGAGCTGGTGCGACGTCATCCTTCGTCTCCGGAGCGTGCTCGACGACATCCAGCTGCGCCACCGCCGCGAGCGCGTGCTGATCGTCGCGCACCAGGTGATCGTCCTCTGCTTCCGCTACCTCCTCGAACAGATGACCGAGGAGCAGATCCTCGCGATCGATCGCGAGAGGGACGTCGCAAACTGCTCTCTGACGTCGTACGAGCTCACGCGTACGGACGCGCAGCAGGAGGCGCTCGCGCTCCGACGCTACAACTTCGTCACCCCGCTCGAAGAGGCCGGCGAGGAAGTGACCAAGGCCGCCGATCCCGCGGCACCCCGATGAGGCGCGCTCGCGCTGCAGGCACGCGCACGCAAGCCAAGCTGATCACGCCGGCGGTCCTCCGCGGATGGCCGCTCCCGGCGCTCGACGGAAAGCTCGGCAAGGAGGATCGCGGCTGCGTCCTGGTGGTCGGCGGCTCGACCGAGCTCCCTGGTGCCGTGATGCTCGCGGCGATCGCGGCGCTCCGCGCAGGGGCGGGCAAGCTGCAGATCGCGACCGTGAAGAGCGTGGCCGGCGCGCTCGCCATTGCGGTGCCCGAAGCGCGCGTCATCGGCCTCCGTCCATCGAGACGTGGCGAGCTCGCGCGCGGGGCCGTGCGCGCCATCGCCCGCGAGACCGGCGCCTGCGATGCGCTGTTGGTCGGGCCCGGGATGATGGACGAGACGGCCGCGATCGAGCTCGTCGCGCAGTGGTCGAAGACCCCCGGCGGAACGCTGATCGCCGACGCCGCCGCGATCGACGCGTTCCAGCGGCGTGCTCGCGGCGGCGCGCGCGGGTCGAACGCTGCGCACGCGTCGAAGTCGATCATCCTCACGCCGCACGCCGGCGAGATGGCGAGTCTCTGCGGCATCGAGCGCAAGGATGTCCTCGCAGCGCCGGAGGAGCTCGCGCGCGAGATCGCGGCGAAGCTCGGCGTCGTCGTCGCGCTCAAGGGCGCCGAGACGTTCATCGCCGCGCCGGACGGCACGACGTACAGGAACACCGCCGGGAACCTCGGGCTCGGCACCTCGGGATCGGGCGACACGCTCTCCGGCGTGATCGCCGGGCTCTCGGCGCGCGGCGCGGAGCCGCTGCAAGCCGCGGTCTGGGGAGTGTTCGTGCACGCGCGCGCCGGCGAGCTCCTCGCGCGACGCATCGCGCCCCTCGGTTTCCTCGCGCGCGAGCTGCTCACCGAA
>JBKJQC010000283.1:0-10127 GCA_046593995.1 Polyangiales bacterium | reverse complement strand
GCCGTTCGAGGTCTTGTCGCCGGCCTGGCGGCAGACATTGCTGATCAGGCACTCGTTGCCGTTGATCGTCCACGCGGTCGTGCTCTTGGTGCTGTCGCAAGTAACCGACGTGCACGTGGGGCTCGGGTTCTTCGCGCCGTTCGCGTAGCAGCCGGTGCCGATGGTGCAGGCGTACGATGCGTTGGTCCACGACGTCTTCGACTGCGAGGGGATGCACTGCTGGCAGCCGTTCGCGCTCTTCGCTCCCGGCTCGTAGCAGACGCCCGAGATGAGGCACTCGTCGCCGGCGATCGACCACGTCGTGCTGCTGATTGCCGAGTTGCAGGAGACGCTGCCGCAGGTGTTGCTCGGGTGCTTGTCGCCCTGCGAGAAGCAGAGGCCGCTGATGGTGCAGGCGGCCACGGCGGGCTGGAGCGCCGTCTTCGAGATGGCGGACTTGCAGACCTGACAGCCGGTCGTGTCCTCCTCGCCCTCGGTGTAACAGCGCCCAGAGACCGTGCACGCCGTCGTCGGCAGCGCGCTCCAGGCGGTGGCGGAGCGCATCGGATCGCACACCGAGCACCCGTCGGTGCTCCGCTCGCCGTTCTTGTAACAGAGGGAGCTGATGGTGCAGCCACCGATGATCGGCTGCCACGCCGTCTTGCTCTTGAGCGTGTCGCAGAGCTGGCACTGCGAGCCGTTCTTCTGACCGTCGGGGACGCACTGCCCGTCGATCAGGCAGGACCCCGCCTTGATCTCGTGGAGGCACTGCCCCTTCGTGTCGCAGCCGTCGGCCGTGCAGGAGAGCGAGTCCTCGCAGTTGCAGCCGCCGGTGCCGCTGTCGCCGAGGCCGCCGTCGTTCGGGTTGTTGCAGACGACGAGCGCGCGACACTCGGTGTCGGTGCAGTCGATCTGCCCGTCGCTGTCGTTGTCCTTGCCGTCGGTACACGCGGCGAGGGTGTTCTCGCTGGTTACGCCCGCTTCGCTCGACGCGCAGATCGCGAGCGGCCGACAGTCCGGATCGTTGCAGTCGGCGAAGGTGTCGCCGTCGTTGTCGATCCCGTCCGAGCAGAGGGCGACGGTGTTCTCGCCGCCGGTGCCGCCGGCGTCGCTGTTGCACAGCGTCAGCACGCGGCAGTCGCTGTCGCCGCAGTCGATCTTGCCGTCGCCGTCGTTGTCGGTGCCGTCGGTGCAGGAGGCGACCGTGTTCTCGGCGCCCGCGCCGCCGTCGGACGCGACGCAGATCGCGAGCGCCGCACAGCCAGGGTCGGTGCAGTCCGTCGCGCCGTCGCCGTCGTTGTCGATGCCGTCGCTGCAGAGCGCGATGCTGCCCTCGCCGTCCCCTGCAGCAGGCGTATCGCTCGAGCCGCAGCCGCTCACGAACGTCGGCCCGAGGACGCCGGTGCCGACCGTCATCGCGAAAACGGCAACCAAACGGCGGGTGGCTCGGAGCATGGGACTTCCTCGCGTAAGAAAAGACAGATCCCGAGCGGGGCTCGGTGCCGGACGAGATGCGAGCTGACCTTCGTGTCGCCCAAGAACGAGGGGCGGTACAAGATGGCGCGTCGCCGACGGTGAGCGATCGACGGCCGAGCGCGACAAGTATTCGCGCGTCTCTGTGCCCTGGTCGAGCTTTCCTCAGAAGTATTGCGGCGAGATGTGCCGCGAGGTGCGCGCGTGGGCGCGACGCGGCGACATGAGGGCGCGCGGTCTGCGGTCCACGGCTCGCGGCTCAGAGAAGGTCGATGGGTCGATGGGTCGATGGGTCGATGGAGACGAGTCGTCAGTCGTCAGTCGAGAGGAGACCGAGACCGAGACCGAGACGAGACCGAGACGAGACCGTGACCGAGACCGAGACCGAGACGAGGCGCTCGCTCTCGGACGACTGACGACTGTCGACTGACGACTTCTCGTTCTCTCGACCGCTCGACCGCTCGACCTCTCGTCAGGTCGATCGCAACTCGCGCTTCAGGATCTTGCCCGTCGGTCCCTTGGGGAGCGCATCGCGGAACTCGATGATGCGCGGGTACTTGTACGCGGCGAGGTGCTCCTTGCAGTAGGCGATGATCTCCTCCGCGGTCGCCGTCTTGCCCGGCTTCAACGCGAGGATCGCCTTCACTTCTTCGCCGTGGCTCTCGTGCGGGACGCCGATGACGGCCGCCTCGCCGATGGCGGGGTGCGCGTAGAGCGTCTCTTCGATCTCGCGCGGGTACACGTTGAACCCGCCGCGGATGATCATGTCCTTCTTGCGATCGACGATGAAGTAGTACCCCTCCTCGTCACGCTGGCCGACGTCGCCGGTGTGGAACCAGCCCCCCTTGAAGGCCTCGGCCGTGGCTTCGGGCTTCTTGTAGTAGCCCTTCATCACGTTGTGCCCCTTGATGCAGATCTCGCCGCGCTCTCCGGGCTTGTCGACGGTCTTGTCGTGGTCGTCGACGAGCTTGAACTCGACGCCTTTGATGGGGAGGCCGATGGAGCCGGGTTTCTTCGGCTTGTCGAGCACGTTGAAGCTCGCGACCGGCGACGTCTCGGAGAGGCCGTAGCCCTCGAGGATGTTGACCTTGTACTTCTCGTCGAAGGCGCGCATCACCTCGACGGGCATCGCCGAGCCGCCGCACGCGCAGTACTTCAGCGTGGCGAGGTCGTACTTCGCGGCGTCCGGATGGTGGAGGAGCGCGAAGTACATCGTGGGCACGCCGGCGAAGAGGGTGACCTTGTGCTTCGCCATCAGCTCGAAGGCGCCCACCGGATCGAAGCGCGGCATCAGCACGACCGTCGCACCGCCGTAGAACGACGCGTTCATGATGCACGTCTGCCCGAAGCTGTGGAACAGCGGCAGGACGGCGAACGTGACGGATCTCTGGTCGATGCCGAGCAGTTTCGTGGCGGCGTACTCGGCGTTGTAGAACAGGTTGAAGTGGGTGAGCTCGGCGCCTTTGGGGCGGCCGGTGGTGCCCGAGGTGTAGAGGATGACGGCGGTGTCGTCCGGCATCGTGTTGGTCAGCTCCGTCATCGGATCGGAGGTGCCGATCAGCGCCGTCATGCTGATGGCGCCTTCGGGCGCGGTCGGATCTGCGGGATCGGCCTTCGCCACGATGACGTGCTTGCAGTGCTTCACGCGCGTGGCGCCGGCCTTGGCCTGATCGTAGAAGCCCTCCCACGTGATCAGCGCGACGGCGTCGGAGTCCTCGAGGTGGTAGGCGATCTCGTCGGGCGTGAGCAGCACGTTGAGCGGCACCACGGGGTTCCCGGCGTAGTGCGCGCCGTAGTACGCGAGCGCGAAGTGGGGGACGTTAGGGAGCAAGAGCGCGACGTGCTGCCCCGGTTGGATGCCGAGCTTGCGCAAGCCGCTGGCGAACCGCTGCGCGTACGCGTGGACCATCGCGTAGGGGAGCTCGCGATCGTTGATGACGAGCGCAGTCTTCTCGGGAGCGTTCTTCGCGCTCTCGCGCAGGAGCGTGGCGAGGTTGAGCATGGGGCGATGCTATCGAGGGTCGGCGTCTTCGGGGAGGTGCCGCGCGCAGACGCCCTGCGTCGAACCTGCTCGGCGTGCGCAGCGGTGACCACGCGGACAGCGTCCGCCGATTGCGACACCCGGGCCGCACGGGCGCGAGCAGTACCCGTCGGGTCCCGACGCTGTGGGGGACACGCAGATGCCGCTGGCGCACGTCGCGCCGTCGGTGCACCCCTCGCCCACGTCGTGCGCGGGCTCGCTCGCGGGTGGCGCCGGCGGCCCGGGAGGGAGCGTGCCCCCGAGCGCGCGCTCGATCAACGCGAGGTGCGGTCCGAGCCGCATGTACACGTTGCGGCTCGAGGTCCCGCCGCAGCGCGCGCTGCCACGCGAGAGGATGCCGACGATCTCGCCCGTCAGCGAGTCGATGGCCGGTCCACCGCTGTCGCCCGAGCACGTCGCCTCTCCGACCACGAGCTCCGTCGTCGTCGTCTCGAGGACCTGCACGCGCGATCGGAAGCGCCGCGTACCGTCTCCGCCCCGGTCGCCGAGCTTGCCGTACCCCACGGCGTCGATGCGAGCTCCCGGTCGCGTCGCATCGGGGCGCGCGATGCGGAGCGGCATGACGTCGAGAGGACGGTCGAGCGCGACGATCGCGACGTCGGCGTCGCACAGCGCGTCGGTGCGCGGGACGTGGACCGCGCGACCGCGCGCCGCGATCGGGCTCGTGGCGTCGTCGCCGAGGCGGACCGTGAGCGACGAGGCGGCGTACGACGGACCGACCTGGCGCACGCGCGCGGGGCACTCGATGCGTGGGACGAGGACGTCGGCGACGCAGTGACGCGCCGTGAGCACGACGTCCGGCGCCACGACGACCGCCGTGCAGAGGAAGCGATCGGAGACGAGCGCGACGACGGCGGGGTGCCGTCCGCGATCGAGCGCGCCGTGCACGATCGCCTCGTGCACGCGGACGACGTCTCCCTCGTCCTCCTCGAGCGGGCGGTGGGCAGAGCAGGAGAGGGTGCCGAAGGCGATTCCAGCGACGATTCCAGCGACACCGAGCTTGGCGAGCAGCTTGACGGATAGGGACATGGTGACCTCCGGAGCGCGTCCTTGGCGAGGTCCGTGCCGCCCAGCGACGGATGAAAACGACGGGAAACTTGGGGTGCCACGTCCGGCGGACGGCGAATCCGCCGGCGGACCGCCGGCGCAACACCCTGCTGGACACGCTGCTGGAGACGCTGCTGGACATGGAGCGGGCGTGGTAAGAACTCGGGGTGAGGCTCGCGCTATCGGCGGCCGGTGCGCTGTGGATCGGCTGCGCGTATCCGGACTACGAGTTCGTCGCGCGTGACGCGGAGTCGCTCGAGTCCGCCCTCGTCGACGCCGGCGAGTCGGACGTCGGCGCCGCGCCCGACGTGTCCTCGAACGAGGTCCCCGACGTGAGCGTCGACACCGCGCCTGCGGACGTTGCGTGCACGACCGACGAGACGCGCTGCGCGGGCCGTTGCGTCGACACGTCGGCCGATCGCTTGCACTGCGGCGGGTGTGGCAACCCTTGCAAGGTCGGTGAGCGGTGCGCGACGGGCTCGTGCGGGCCGCTCGGCTCCTGCGGCGCGATCCGCGTGGCGTGGCCGCAGGCGCCGAGCGGGGTCTACGTCATCGATCCGACGAACACCGGCTCGTTCTCCGTCTACTGCGAGATGATCGCCGACGGCGGCGGCTGGACGCTCGCGTTGAAGATGGACGGCGCGAAGAAGACCTTCGCCTACGACTCGTCGTACTGGACGAACGACGCGACCCTCGAGGAGACGTCGACCGATCTGTCGCCGACCGAGGCGAAGCACCGCTCGTTCTCGACCATCCCGTTCACGCGCCTGCGCCTCGGCATGCTCGACGGTGGCCTCATCCGGTACATGACGGCCGACCTCGCGCGGAGCTCGTTGAAGGCGGCCTTCTCGGGCGGCGCCATCGCGACCAGCGCGACACGCGCGCGTTGGTTCCAGCTCCTCGCCGATCCGGTGCTGCAGGCGAACTGCAACGCGGAGGGGGTGAACCAGGATTACCCGACGAACGGCGGCGCGAAGCCGCGCCTGCGCATCGGCATCGTCGGCAACCAGGAGAACGACTGCAACACACCGGACTCGTACGTCGGCTTCGGCGCCGAAGTACGTACGCCGTTCCCGACGTGCTTCGGCACGGTCGATCCCGGCGTGGTCGTCGGCAACGTCGCCCGCTTCACCTGCGGCGCCGCGCAGGACAAGTCGACCACCACCTTCGGCTACGTGTTCGTGCGCTGAGCGCGGGGTGCGTCCATCCTTCTCAGTTCCACGTGCCGGTCCCCGCGGAGGGGCACGCGCAGTAGGTACCCTGGGCCTTGACGTCGGCGTAGCGGACGTAGCCGGCATACGCCCCGGCGAAGCCCCAAGTCGTGCAGCTCGTGGCCGTCTCTTTCACCCACAGGTTCGGCGAAGCGGCGCCACCGCACGTCGCCCTGAAGACGCTCGCGCCGGCCGGCTGCCACGCGTCGCGAGCGGCGACGGCCATCGCTTCCGTGTACGTCGTCGCGTCGCCGGGGGTGCCGATCGCCTTGCAATAGTCGGCTGACAAGAAGTACGTCTGCCCGAGCGGCGCACACGAGGCACCTACGCAGTTCCTATGGGTGACCGCACAGCCGTCACCGGTCGTCGCGCAGCACCCCGGTGTCGCGCATTCGCAGCCGTCGTCGGCCGTCGGAGCGGTCGGTTGGCTGCAGTTCGAGAATCCTGCGGCGCACGTCGAACTGCACTTGCCTCCCGAGCACGCTGGGCCGCTCGCACCGACGTTGGTGGTCGAGCACGCGCGCCCGCAGCTGCCGCAGCTCGCCGGGTTCGTCAGCACGGCTGTCTCGCAGCCGTTCGTGTCCGGCGTCGTGGTGCTGCAGTTGTCGAAGCCGGCAGCGCAGCCCGTGTACGTGCACTTGGTACCGTTGCAGGCACTGCCGGTGCTCGTGGCCGTGTCGCACTGGTTGCCGCAACCACCGCAGTTCGACGTCGTGGTGGTCAGCGTCTCGCAGCCGTCGGTGTTCGCCCCCGTCTTCGCGCAGTCGGCGAAGCCGTTCTTGCACACGTAGTTGCACGCGCCCGTGCTGCACGTGGCGCTGTTCGCGTTCGTGACGTTGCAGACGTTGTTGCATCCGCCGCAGTTGCTGATGGTGGTGGTGGCCGTCTCGCAGCCATTCGTGTCGGGGGCCGTCAGGTCGCAGTTGGCGAACCCGGTCGAACACCCCGAGTACGAGCACGCGGTGCCGTTGCACGCGGCGCCGACGCTGTTCGTCGTGTTGCATGCGATGCCACACGCGCCGCAGTTGCTGATCGTGGTCGTCGGAGTCTCGCACCCGTTCACGTTCGTGCCGGTCTTCACGCAGTCGGCGAAGCCCGCCCTGCACGTGTACCCGCAGGTGCTCGCCGTGCACGTCGCCGCGTTCGCGTTCGTCACATCGCACGTGCTGCCGCAGCCGCCGCAGCTGTTCGGCGAGCTGTTCGTCGTCTCGCACCCGTTCGCGTTGGTCCCCGAGGTGTCGCAGTCGAGGAAGCCGCTCGCGCAGCTGGTGTACGTGCACTTTCCGGCGGTGCACGCCGCGCCGACGCTGTTCACCGAGTCACACCTCGTGCCGCACGCGCCGCAGTTGATCAGCGACACCGTCGTCTCGCAGCCGTTGAGGTCCGCGCCGGCCTGATCGCAGTTCAGGAAGCCCGCCTTGCAGCCGGTGTACGCGCAGACACCGGCGCTGCAGGTCGCGCCGTCGCTCTTGAGGACGTCGCAGATCTTCCCGCAGCCGCCGCAGTTGGTCGGGGTGGTCGTGTCCGTCTCGCAGCCGTCCGCGTTCGGTGACGCGGTGTTGCAGTCGGCGAAGCCCGTCTTGCAGCCGGTGTAGACGCACCTCGTCCCGTTGCAGGTCGTGCCGTCGCTCTTCGTCGTATCGCAGGTGACGCCGCACGCGCCGCAGCTCGTGAGCGAGTCGAGCTTCGTCTCGCAGCCGTTCGCGTTGGTGCCGCTCGTATCGCAATCCGCGTAGCCGGTAACGCAGCCGGTGTAGCTGCACTTGGTGCCGTTGCAGGTCGCCCCGAGCGAGATCGTCGTGTCGCACGAGACGCCGCAGGCGCTGCAGCTCGTGATGTTGTCGAGCTTCGACTCGCAGCCGTCGTCTGGCGCGGGCGCCAACGGCTGCGTGCAGTCCGCGTAGCCCGGAGAGCACGTCGGGCTGCATAGGACGGTGCCGCACGTTGTCGTCGTCGCATTCGCCGTCGAGCAGGGACGATCGCACGCGCCGCAGTTGACGTTGCCGTCGTCCACCTCGCACCCCGACGCATCGATGGGTGCGGTGTCGAGCGCGTCGCGCGCGTCCATCACGTCCACCGCGTCCACCGCGTCCATCGCGTCCATCGCGTCCATCGCGTCCATCGCGTCGGCGACATCGGCCAGGGTGGAGTCGTCGAGGGTTGCGTCGGCTGATTCGCCTCCGGCATCGCTCGACGCTTCGAGCGTCGCGTCTGCGACGGTGGAGTCTTCGCCGGAGGTCTCGTCGACAGCGGTGTCGGCCGCGTCCACGACCGTCGTTTCGCCGGTGGACGTGTCCTCCGAGATCGACGCATCCGCGCACGCGGCGCCGACGCACGGGACCTCCTCGAGGTCGGACAGGCCGATCAGGTTCGAGCAGCCGACCGCCGCCGAGAGAGAGAACAACGCGATCGACGCAGCGAATCGCGGCGACCGGCGCCGTCCAAGCATTCGCCAAGGATGCGGGGCGCCGCCCGGGATCGCAACAAGTTCGCCGCTCATTCACACGAATGCTCTCGCGAAACTGGCTCGTCTGCGGGCGATGCGCGAAGATGGGGTCCATGGCGTCCCGCCCCGGCCGGAACAGAGCCGCCGCATCCCTCCTCGTCGCAGTGTTCGCGGTGACCACCGTCTCGTTGCCGTCGCGCCTCGCGTTCGCCGAGCCGACGGCAGCGGAGAAGGAGACCGCGCGCTCCCTGATGAAGGAAGGGCGCGCGAAGCGGGAGGCAGGCGATCACAAAGCGGCGCTCGAGGCGTTCGTCGGCGCCGACGGTCTCATGAAGCTCCCGACCACGGGGCTCGAGGTCGCACGCTCGCAGATGGACCTCGGCCTCCTCGTCGAGGCGCGCGACACCTTCCTCCGCGTTGCCCGCATTCCGCCCCAGCCGAACGACCCCGCGCCCTTCGACGAGGCGCGGAAGCAGGCCGAGACGTTCGCGAGCGATCTCGAGACGCGCATCCCGACCATCAAGCTCTCGTTCTCGGGCGTTCCCGAGGGCGCGAAGATCGACGTCACGATCGACGGCGTGGCCATCTCCGCGGGCGTGCTCAAGGCACCGCTGAAGGTGAACCCGGGCAAGCGGATCGTCGTCGCCGTTTCCGGTGGGGTCAAACGGAAGCACGACATCGAGCTCATCGAGGGGGAGACCAAAGAGCTCGCGATCGACCTCACGCCGTCCGGCGAGGACGAGAAGCCGGTCGAGGCGCCGCCGCCGCCGCCCGCGCCCGAGACGCCGAAGCCCGCGGAGCCGCCGAGCGGCCTCGGCACGGTCACCTGGATCGGGATCGGCGTGGCCGGAGCCGGCATCCTCGTCGGGAGCATCACCGGACTGATGGCGATGTCGAAGACCTCCTCCGCGAAGGAGCGCTGCGAGGACACGCGTTGTCCGCCGGAAACCCACGACGAGCTCGGGAGCGCCCGTACGATGGCGACGATCTCGACCATCTCCTTCGGCGTCGCCGCGATCGGCGCCGGCGCGGCCGTGTTCGGACTGCTGACCCGCGGTCCCTCCGAGCCCGCGCCGAAGAGCGCGCACATCGGCCCCCTTCGTGAGGTACGACCGCTGATCGGCGTAGGTTCGATCGGGATCGGCGGCTCGTTCTGAGGCGGTCGAATTCGCGGATAGTTCTCGCGATGGGGTCGCGCGCACGCGTCATACGCGCGATACTTCCCGCCAGGTGAGCAGGTGAGCATCCCGCCTCCCGACAGCAGACCGTCACCGTTGGTGCCCGGGTTCCGACTCGATCGGTACGAGCTGCTCTGCCCTCTCGCGCAGGGAGGCATGGCGCAGGTCTGGATCGCGCGTCTCCTCGGCAAGCACGGCTTCGAGAAGCTCGTCGCCATCAAGACGATCCTGCCGCAATACGCGAGCGATCACCGCTTCCAGCGAATGTTCCTCGACGAGGCGCACATCGCGGCGGGCATCGAGCACGCGAACGTCGCGCAGATCCTCGATCTCGGCGAGCAACACGACGTCCTCTATCTCGTGATGGAGTGGGTCGACGGCGAGGCGATCTCGAAGCTCCAGCGCTGGATCGAGAAGAAGAACGAGACCATCCCTTTCGCGCTGATCGTGCGGATGCTCGCCGACGCGTGCGGCGGTCTCCACGCGGCGCACGAGCTCCGCGGCAAGGACGGCGAGCTCCTCAACGTCGTGCACCGCGACGTCTCTCCGCAGAACATCCTCGTCTCCGCGAAGGGCGTGGCGAAGATCATCGACTTCGGCATCGCAAAGGCGCGCGACCGCTTCGCGGGCGAAACCAACGCCGGCATCCTCAAGGGGAAGATCCAGTACATGGCGCCCGAGCAAGCCGTCGGGAAGGTGATGGATCGCCGCGCCGACGTCTGGGCCGTGGGCGCGATCGCCTACCACATGCT
>JBKJQC010000270.1:0-16241 GCA_046593995.1 Polyangiales bacterium | reverse complement strand
CCTCGTGCCGGCGTCGAGGCGGAACACATCGAGCTGCGCGGTGAAGGGATCGAAGATCACGTAGCAGCCGACGTGGAGCACCCGCGCGTAGATCTTCATCTTCTCGCCGCGATCGATTGCCTCGGTGGACTCCGAGACGAGCTCCACCACCACGTCAGGCGTGCGACCGCCTTCTTCCCAGACGACCCATGACCGACGTTCGCGCTTCTCGGTGTCGAGCACGATGAAGACGTCGGGACCGCGGAAGTCGTTGTTCTTCGCCTGGGTCTGACTGAAGTAGACGAACATGTTCGCCGCGACGAAGTAGTCGTGCCGCGCGCGCCACGCGGCGTTCAACGAGTCCATCAGCAGGCTGGCCTGCCTGCGGTGCCGCCACGTCTCCATCGGCTCTCCGTCGTCGCAAGGGAGATCCTCCCCACGCGGAGGCGGCTTGGGCACATGGGACACCGACATGGATCGAGGGTTCATGGTCGCCGCCGCCGCTGCAAGGAGGTGAGGTCTGCGGAGCCACGAAGCGAACGGCGTGCCGCTACCTCCAGAGAGACAGCGCTCTGGAATTCCCGGCCACTCACGCGGCCGCAGTCCGGCGGATCCGGCGACGCCGCCGGCGACGCCGGCGAAACGGCGGCACCCACCGGTCCGTGCCGCGCGCGCATTCCGCGGGATCACCGTGTCGAGGGAGGAGGCATTTCGCGCGCGCCGCCCGCGGAGACGTGAGCACGAGTTCGCCGCTCTCCGCGAAGACCTCGAGTCCGGCGCCTGGGATCGGAAGTATCGACACTCGCGCACGTTACCCGGAGCTCGATCTCGGTCATCGCGTGCTGGACGGCGATGGGCGGCTGCGGTGCGACGCGCGAGCTCCCCGAGGGCGCCGCAAGCATGGTGTGGGCGGCGGCGCTCGGAGAGCACGAGCCGACCGGAGGCTTCTTCCGTAACGGCGCGCCGATCGATTGGTGAACTGGGCCGGGGCCAGTCCGCGATCGCTTCCGGAGTTGTCGTGGATCACGTGCACCTCGTCGCACGTGGGTGTTGCTCCGGTCTATCCTCGGCGCCCGGAGGTCTCCAATGGTGCACGCATTCATGAAGCTCGGGTTCGTCTTGCCGCTCCTCGTGCTCGCAGCTGGCTGCGCAGCAAACGCAGATACGGGTGAGGACGAGAAGGACGAGACGACACAGGGCGCCTCGCCGCTCATGAAGAGCGGCGGCGGTTACGGAGCGTCGTGCACGTTCGAGACGTGCGGCGGTACGTTGAACCCGTTCGGCAAGTGCACCGCCGTCGATCCCTACGGCCGGTGCACGCAGTGCGAATCCGGCGGGGCGAAGGCGATGTGCGGCACCGACCCGGGCGGCGTGCTGGTCTGCAAGCAGATCTACTGTACGCCCACGAAGTCTTATTGAAGTCTTATTACTGAGTCGCGACGCGCACTCTCGTAATCCCCTCCAGCCCGTTCGCGACGAGGGGTACGTCATCGCCCGGCCGGGCGGTCGGACCCTCCTCGGATCGACGATGGAGGAGGTCGGCCCTGTGAAGGAGGTCACGGCCGGCGGCGTGCACGACGTCCTCAGCCGGGCGCTCGCGCTGCTCCCCGCGCTCGCGCCACGCGCCGATCTCCGGCACCTGGTCGGGCTTCCGCCCCGCCACGCCCGACGATCGACCGATCCTCGGCGCGACGACCGCCCCGCGACTCTTCCTCGCGACCGGGCCACCGCAACGGCATCCTCCTCGCGCCGGAGACCGGGCGGCTCCTCGCCGACCTCGTGACGACGGGCAAGTGCGACCGCGACATCTCGGCCGTTGCGGCCGAAGGTGTCCCGGTGGGATAGCTTCCGGCGATGCTGGTCGCCATCCACCTCCTGCTCACGCTGACGTTGCCCGTCATCGTCGCCGCCGCGATCGCTGCTCTCCTCGCGCGCATTGGACGAGGTCGCCTCGCCGCCGCACTCGCGAAAAACGCACCGGAATCCGGCGAAATCGAGCTGCGTGGAAGGCTCGCGGTGGTGGGCGCTCCGCTCGTAGTCGACCCCACGGGGGAGAACGTCGCCGCGCGCACGACGTGGTCGTTCAAGCGTCGCAGCGAGGTCGACCGCGGCGCCGCAGTGGGCAAGATGACGGATCAGGCGAAGCTCGTGCTCGAGACCGAGGACGGGATCGTCGCGCTCGACAGCGTCGATGTGATCTCGGGCTCGCGCATCGACTGGCAAGTGGGCCGTCGCAACACGATGATCCCGTTCTTCGGGATGGTCATGCAGCTCGGCGTCGGCGAGCGCGTCCGGGCCTTCGGCAAGCTCACAGACGACGTCGGATTGAACTCGGTGATCGACGCGTCCTTCGCGATCGTCGGTAGGCGATCGAGCTGGAACATGCGGACGAAGATCTTCGAGACGTTGGCCTTCACCTCGGGCTTCGCGAACAAGCGGTCGATCTGCGCATCGAGGCCGGCTTCGGTGGCGAGGGTGCCGTCCTCGGCTGCGGCCCAGAGGTCGTCGTCGGCGACGCTATCGAGGAGGAACAGCGCGAGCTTGGTAGCGTGCTCGTACGCGGAGAGCTTCAGCTCTCCGTCGGGGAGCTTCTCGCCGAGCTCGGGCACGTAGAGGAAGGACGGTGCCTGCAGCACCGCTTCGATGACGAGACGGACGCCGCCGACGTGCGCGCCGTAGTTGGTGCGACCGCTGTCGTACACGGTGACGAGGGCCGTCTTCTCGGCGTCGTCGAGCGGGCGACGGAACGCCCGCTTGCCGAAGCGCTCGATCAACGCTGTTGCGCACGCGCGCTCGTCGCCAACGCACGCCGCCATCTTGATCGCGGCTCCCGCGCTCACCGATTCGACGAGGTCGCGGAGCTCGAGCGCGACGCCGCCGTTCACCGCTGCGGGGTGGCTCGGAATGAACTCCTCGCGGCCGCCAGAGGTCGTCTCGATGACCGGCGCATGGTCGAGGCCGAGGAGATCGCGGATCGCGTTCGAGAGCTGACGGTCGGTGAGGCGGGTGACGCGCGGGCCTATCGGAAGGCGCACCTCGTCGGTCGGGTTCCCCGGCGTCGTCCCCGGACCGGGGTTGCTCGGATCGCTGCCATCGCTCGCGCCGATGCGACCGGTGCTGCACCCGATCGCGATCGCCGCCATTCCGAGGAGCCCGAGCGCCTTCATCCGTCGCGGACGAGTGCTACGACCGTACCAGCCGCGTTCCAGGTCATTTGCGCGAGTTGTGCAACTCGCGTGTCTCACCAATGTTGCGACGGAGTTCAACAACGTCACGCCGGGGCGACACTGGCTACGCCGCCGTCTGTGCGTGCCCGCTCGTCTCGGCGCGGCCGAGCGGCTCCATGACGTGCGGGTCGTTCGCGGCGTCGGGTACCTCGAGCGCCGCGGCGAGCACGGCGACGCGCCCGTGCGGCTTTGCGCGACGTGGGTTCGGTGACATCATCACGGACCATGGGACCTGGTCGTTACGTCTGCGTGGGCGGGCGTCGTGACGTGTTGGAGGCAGTGCTGCTCGCGACGATCTCGGGCAAGCGAGCGGCGGGAGCTGCGTCACGGCGTGCGCCTCACGTGTCATTGATGGTGTGGCCGGATGGGTCGGCGCGGTGCTGGTCGCGGCGCTGGACCTCGAGGGCGTGAGCGTCTCGAGCGGCGCCGCCTGCAGCGCGGGCACGATCGAGCCCTCGCCGGTGCTCGCCGCAATGGGGAACCCGCACGCCACCGCGGGCGTGCGCGCGTCGCTCGGCGAAGAAACGACGGACGACGACGTGGCACGGGCGATCGACGCCTATCGCCAAGTCGTCACGCGCATCGCATGGCACCCGAGCAAGAAGCGCGAATGACCCGAACGAGGCCCGTCGTCTACGCGATGTTCTTCGTGTCCGGCATCGCGTCGTTGATCTACCAGACCGTCTGGATCCGAAAGTTCAGCCTCGTGCTCGGCGGAACGGTGTTCTCGATGAGCGTCGTCATCTCGACGTTCATGGCCGGACTCGCCGTGGGCGCGGCCGTGCTCGGACGACGGTCCGACCGAACGAAGTCGCCCCTCCTCCTGTATGCGGCCATCGAGGTCGGGATCGCCGTCTTCGGCATCCTGCTGACGTTCACCGACGGTGCTCGCGCGAAAATGGTGAGCGCGCTCATCGACAGTCCCAACCTCGAGGGGACGCTCCTCGTGCGCGCCGCCGTTTCGGTGTTGTGGCTCGGCATTCCGTGCTTTCTCATCGGCGGAACGCTGCCGGTGATGGTGCGGTTCATCGTGCGGAGCCTCTCGGTGCTCGGGCGCCAGGTCGGAGTGCTTTATTGCGTGAACACGCTCGGCGCCGCAGTCGGCGCATTGGTGACCGGCTTCGTGCTGATCGAGGTGGCAGGGCTGACCGGCGCGACGATGGTCGCGGCGTCGATCAACGTCCTGGTTGCGGTCACGGCGCTCATCCTCCATCGAGGGACGAGGGCCGAAGAGGCCGAAGAGGATCCCACCGCCGCAAAAACCATCGAGGACGTCCCGCTCGACCGTCGCAACGTGCTCGCCGCCGCGATCGCGTTCTTCCTCTCGGGCTTCTGCGCGCTGCTCCTCGAGATGGGCTTCACCCGCTTGATTCTCGGCTTCCTGATGAGCGGCGCGCTCGTGGTGAGCATGAACCTGTTCGTCGTGCTCGTCGGCTTCGCGTTGGGCGGGGCCCTCGTGGCGCGCCATGCGGACCGATCCTCGGCGCCCTTCAAGCTCGCGAGCGCGTTGTTCGCGCTCACGGCCCTTCTCACCGTCATCGGTATGGGAGCCATCCAGATCCTCGGCCGGCTGCCGCCGCCGCGCTACGTGCCCACGATCAGCCACGTCCTTGCCGTGACGGGGATGATGCTTCCGTGTTGCATCGCGATGGGCGCGACGTTTCCGGTCCTCGCGCGCATCCTCGTCACCTCTCAGGGCCGGCTCGGCACGCAGCTCGGGGGGTACTATGCTCTCAACACGCTCGGCACGGTCCTCGGCGGCCTCGTCGCGCCGTTCGCGCTGATCCCTCTGGTCGGGACTTCCGTCACGATCATCATCGGGGCCCTCCTCCAGCTCGCGGTCGCGACACTCCTCTACCTGAGCTCGCCTCCAAGCGATCACCGCGTGCTGCGCCTCGCAGCGCCGATCATGGCGGCCCTGACGCTCGTCGTCGTTCCCGCTCGCTGGGACGTGTACCACCGAACGATGCGCGAGACGGCCGTCAGGGCCTTCCCTGACTGGTCGAAGGAACGCGTGTTCGTCGAGGGTCCTGACTCGACCGTCGTTCTGTACGAGTCGACTCACGGAAGCAACGGCTCTCACTTCCGAATTCAGGTAAACGCCTCGGCGATGGTGGCCTTCGACACCGGCGAGACCAAGCTGATGGCGCACTTGCCACTGCTCGCGAGCGCCGATCCCAAGCGTGCGCTCGTGATCTGTTTCGGGGTGGGGAACACCTTCCGCTCGGCGCTCGCGCACGGCATCGAGGTCGACGTCGTCGACATCAACCCCGCGATCCCGTCGCTCGCTCGCGCTCATCAGGCTGATCCATCGAAGACCTTCGACGATCCGAAGGGCCACATCTACATCAACGACGGACGTAACTTCCTTCAGGTCGCGAAGGAGAAGTACGACATGATCACGATCGATCCCGCGCCCCCACTCTGGGGGGTCGGGCTCGGGAACATTCAGTCGCGCGAGTTCTACCAGCTCATCTCGGACCGCATGACGGATACGGGGGTCGCGGAGGCTTGGATGCTCGCTTCCCTCGAAGGCGATTTCGAGGCAACGCTCTCCGCCTGGCGGGCCGTCTTTCCGCACGTCGCGGTGTTCGCGGGCATGCGCTATTACGCGTTCCACGTCCTCGGAAGCCGGACACCGATTCGTATCAGCGAGGCGCGGGTACGGAAGCTCACCGAGGACCCGCGGCTCCGTGCGGATGTCGGAGAGGACCGCGAGCTCCTCGCGCCCGAAGTCTTCCGGCGGCTCTGGGTCACCGACGAGGTCGGCGTGGACTTGGTGATGAGGGGCGCCGTACCCCTGACCGACGACGAGCCGACGATGGAGTATCGGTTCCTGCGTGGAGTGAAGGTCGGCGCGTACAGATTCCCCACCGAGGCCGCGAGGCCGTTTCCCGGTGTGCCTTAGCTGTAGGCTGTTGCAGAACGCCGGGCGTGCGGACGCTCCGTTCGCGATGCTGAGCTCGGCCCACCGAGCCCGACTCGCAAGGTGACGTGCTCGCACGCTCGCCGCGCCTCGAGCGGAGCAAGCTACTTCGCCGAACGTTTCTCGTAGCGAAGCGCTCTACGCGGCGCTCGGACCGGGCGATGACGAGAGCGCAGTGGCCGATCTCCTCACGCACCGTCGATGAGCTTCGTGCTCGATGCCTCCGTGGCGATTGCCGCCGCGCGCCCAGGCGAAGCCGCGCATGTCCGTGCCCGAGGCGTCGTGGACCGCGTGTTGCGCGGCGAGGACGCCATCGTCGTGCCGGCGATCTCGCGCTCAATCGTCGTTGGTCGGCGGGGTCGCACATGTCGCCGCAGCACCGCCCGGTCCGAGCGTCGCAAAGGCCGTGCATCCCGGCGAGTCGACGCCGCGCACGCGCGCATCGATCCAGCCATCGAGCCACGACATCTGCCGCTCGACGATGCCGTCGTGACCTGCCTCTGGATCGCCGCACGCAGTGACGATGCTCGTCGCGCCGTCGCGCACCAGCTTGTCGACACCGCACTGCGCGCGATCCACGGCGACTCCGTCATCCTTGCCGCCGTGCCAGATGACGATCGGCGCGCCCTTCGGATCGACGGCCGGTCGATCGGCACGAAACCGCGGCAGCCAGGTCTTGGCGAGCTCCGCGTCGCACGCATCGACGACGCCGCACAAACCGAGAGCTTCGACGAACGGCGGATCGAAGAAGTCGGCCGCCGATTCCCCGAGCTTCGGCATTCCCGCGAGGATGCCCTGTGTGCACTCGTTGTTCGCGAGCGCGGCGACGGCATCGCGCTTGTCGCTGCGGAACGGCAGAAGAGGGGCCTTGTCATATGCCGCTGCGTGACCGTGGAAGTAGAGCAACGCGTATGCGAGCGCGCCCGCGTCCTTGGTGGTGGTGAGCCCGGCGAGCGGCGAGAGCATCGCGGCGTAGGTCTTTCCAACCCACCACGGCGGCGCCATCGCGGCGACCGCGGTCAGCTCGCCCTCGACGCCATACGTGCTCGCATGCGCGTGTGCGGAGAGAACCGCGTGACCGCCCTGGCTGTGTCCGATCAGGAAATTACGGCGATCGAGCGCCGGGATCAGCTTTCGGGCTGCGCGCGTCGCATCGAGGACCGAGTGCGCCTCGTCCTCCGAGAGGAGCCATTGGACAACTCCACCAAACCCATAGCCGGCGTAGTCGGGAGCGATCACCGTGTGGCCGAGCGCGGCCAACGACAGTGACATCCCGTGTGCCGCCGTGGCATCGGTGTGTTCCGCGGTGAGCAATCCACTTCGCGACGGCGCGCACGCCGCGCCCCCTCCGACCGTGCCGTGCGCGGTGACGACGAGCGAACGAGGTCCCTGTCGCGGGACCTCGGGCACGAAGACGAGCGCACCCGAGACGCCGCCCTCGCCGTTGAGTCGCTCGGTGCGGAACGCGATTCGATAGACCTTCACCGCCGACTTCACCGTGACGCCGACAAATCGCTCCTTGCGCAGCCACGCGTCGATCTCCGTGACGGCGATGGCGCGATCCAAGCCGCACTTGATCACCTCGCCGCGTCGGCTGCGATCGAATGCGGGCAGACCGGTGGGGGCGTCGTAGAAGCCGGTGAGCGCATCGTCGCAGGCGATCGCGAATGGTGAGACCGCGGCGTCGGGTTGGACCGCGCCCTTCGGACCGGGATCGGAGCTACAGGCGACGAGAGATACCGCGGCGAAGTAGACGAGGCGCATGGGTCGCGCACTCTGCATGCGGCGCGCCAGGCCAGCAACTTCGCATCGCCGGTCGTGCGTCGTCGAACCCAGAGCAAAGTGAGTGGTCGGCTCGCGTCGCTGCTCGACCGCTCGCGCGAGACGTCACTTCGGCGGCGGGCTGCCGGGGGGCATCATCATCGCCGGTGGCGGCGTACCCGGAGGCAGTGCCGCCGGCGGAGGGGAGGCCGCGTTCGGGAAGGCATCGGGGCGGGGGGCTGCCTTGCGCAGTCGAATCGCCTTGCCGTGCATCTCGGCGCACGCGCGTCCGTCCTCGTGCACGTCGATCTTCGTCCACGAGACGAGGATCGTGTCAGCGCCGGGGGACTTCGTGAGCGCGTCGTAAATCGCGGCGCCCTGCGCCTGGTGCGCAGCGTGCGATGCGCCCTTGCCGAGGCCTGCGTTCGGAACGGCGGCGTACTTGAAGTTGCTCGACTTCGGGTCGTAGCAGCCCTGGCCGACGACATCTCCGAGAATGTCGAAGTCGAAATCGCCGAGGAGGCGCGTTTCGTTCTTCGGCTGGACGCCATATTCGACCGAGCCGATGTCGGCGGTGACCTCCGTGACGACGGGGACCGGAGCGGGGACCGGGCGGTACGGCGCTCCGCACGCGAAGAGCGCGAGTGAGCCTGCGGCCACGCCAGCGATGATACGACGCATGAAGTCCTCCCTCGGCCGCGGCTCGCGGCGCGAGACGCATGGATCTCACCGGCGCGCGGATTCGTCAACCGAAACCATCAGCGCTGTGCAGCCGCCGTGCAAGTTCAGGGCGGGGGCGCGTCCTCGAGCAACCACACCGGTTTGTTGTTCGGCAACGCATCCGGATCGCGCCAGGTCCCGACCAACTTCGGTGCGAACTTCGTCGGCTCGGCGACCATGAACGAGCCATAATAAAGGCGCCCCTTCGGGTCTCTCGCCTCGAGGACATACGTGTACATCCGGTCGTTGGCGAACGCGTCTCGTGGCAGCGTCAGTTCGCCCCGCGTGACGGCGCCGGGCGGCAGATCGAGGCGATCGTAGAGGATCGAGGGATCGATGACCTGCTGCCCGTCGGTCTTGTCGCCCGGCTCCCATTCGCCGTCGTGCCGGTGCACGAGATCGAGCTTTCCAGCGACCGCGCCCTCGGAGAAAACCGCGAGTCTCACGTGCCATTCGTTGTCGATCAACTTTGGAAGCGAAGCGTACGCCGAGATCGCAGGGCGCGGGATCTCGGAGAGCCAGTACGAGATGGCGACGTAGTGCGCGGCCTCTCCAACCTTGCCGTCGTCACGCGTGACCTTCAACTTGATCTTGTAGGTCACTTGTTCGGGAACCGGCTCGGTCGGGTTGAACGTATGGAGGACCCGCGGCGTGGTGGTGGTCGCGAACTGGCCATCGCCGAAGTCCCACTCGTACTTGACGACCCGCTTCATGAGCTCGGTCTTCTGCATGTGCTCGATGGACGCGCCGACCATCTTCTCCGGCTCGAGCGTCTTCATCGCGCTCAAGTCCCACGCCTTGAACCAATATTCGTGTCCGGCGCTCTGCGACGCCGCAAAGTCGATCCCCCACATTGGCTCGGGCGCTTCGCACTCGAGAACCTTGAACGTCACGTATTTCATCGTGATGTTCTTGTTCTTCAGCGCGCGTTCCCAGCCGCCGTGGGTGAGATCCTCGAGCGCTTCGCGGTCATGCGTCGCGTAGGCGGCGAGTCGGTAGGTACCGACCTTGGTCGGACCGCCGGTGTCGAGACCCGCGGTGATCGTCGCGGGCGTGCGATAGCTGTCGTCGGCGACGTCACGCGCGAATGTGTAATAGATCTGAGCCGATGACCCGTCGGCGGTCTTGGCGCGTGCGCGCGCGCGGAGCGCTTCGCCGCGGCAGATCTCCGGTTTGTCGAAATCGACCTGGAGGTCGATCGGAGCTTGCAGCGGCGGCGGCTTCGGCGCGAGGTCTGGGTCGGGGGGGAGTTCGTCCCAATTCTGCACGAGGCGCAGCGCCTTTTTCGCCGTTCCCTTCCGTCCGTCGGGTGCAGTGACCACCACGGAGATCTCGATCAGTGGACGTCCGCGCGTCCCTCGCGCGCGGGCGAGATCGCGTGCGGGCTCGAGCTCGCCTTGGTCGACGAACCATTCATACGTCGCGTTCGGAAGCGAAGGCCTCACGACCGCGCGCGCGTCGACCCATTCCGTCACCAGATAGTTTTCGCGTGTCGTCTCGACGGTCACCGCGATCGCCACGGGCTGCATCGCCGCTCGTGGCCACGCGAGAATGATGATGAGGGCGATCAGCGCGGCGAGGGCGAGTATCCAGCGAACGCGTCGCCGGTCACTCTCCGGGAGCTCCGTCATGAGTGCGCGTCAGTACGTCGAGCCGCTGTTGATCGCACGAAACGCGAGGCGCACCGACTGCGGCGCGGTGTCGCGCGTCCACGTGTATCCGCTGTTGTTATTCTGGTGATAATAATCGCCCGTCGCGCCGTGACAGCCCGTGTATCGGTTGGTAATCGATTGGCTCACCGTGTCGGGGCACGAGAAGTAACCAGAGTGCAGGTAGGCCGGGAGATTGCTGCCCCAGCTCCACGTGCTGTTCGTGTACGTGGTGCCGTACCCATACATGTACGCGTGATCGTAGACCTCCCATTTGTGGGTGGTCATGAGGGAGGAGCTCGCCTTGACCTCGGAGACCGCGAAGTCCATCGCGAGGTCACGGCCATTTTGCCAGTTGCTGGTGTCGTTGAGCGAGCTTCCCACGCGCGACAGCTCGCCGCTCCATCCACCGTTGTCGCGGAGGTCCTTGATGAAGTCGTGCTCGGTCCAGACTTCCGTCACCTGCGTCGGGCCGAACGGCAGCGTCGCGACGCCCTGGTGGGGCGTGCCGAACGTGATCGTGTTTTTGATCATCGCGATCGAGGCCGACGACGGGTGGTTGGTCTGACCCGCGCGGCGGAACATCGAGCGAGCAATCAGACCGCCCATGGAGTGCGCCACGATGCCCGACTCGTAGGTGGTGCCCCAATGGTCGCTGAAGAACCACGCCATGTGCATGCCGATGTGACGAATGTCGGTATCCATGTTGTGGTCGTAGGCGAAGTACGGCTGACCATCCGTCGTACCGCCGTGACCGAGGCAGCCGCTGAATTTGGCGCCCCACGGGCACTCCTTCGCCGCGTCGCCCGCGTAATTGCCGCCCCCGTTGTTACACAGCCCCGACGGTCCGTGGAAGTTGATGTTGTGCGCGCCGCCGTCGCTCATGCTGGCGCTGCCAGGGTCAGCCTGGTTGTGGCCGTAGTACTTGGCCTTCACCGTGTAATACGTGGAGTTCCAATAGGAGAACGACGCGTGTACGGCGTTCTGGTCGGACGACTTCCCGTCCATCCCGTGGATCGTCACCACCCGAGCGAGGGCGCTCGCATTCGGGGACACGAGTCCGATGGCTGCGACGCTCGCCACGGCGGCGAGAGCGACGACGACAGGGGAAGTTCTCATTGGGGGAAACCTTTGCGCGCCAGAACGGCGGTTGAGCGGCCGCATCACCTGAGCAACCGCCGGGCCGCTCGGGGGCCCGCGCAAGGTCTTGGAATCGTTGAGCTCGCTGTCGTTCACAATCTGAACGTTGTTCGGATTCCGAACAACTTGTTCAATCGCTGAACTTGATGCGTGGGTCGCGGTCAGACGGGATCTCGTAGACCGGCCGTCTCCCTGAGCTGCTCGCCCTTCGACACGGCAGCGCAGTCGCTCTGCTCCAAGCCGGCGTGATCATGCGCCTCGGGCGCGGCGGCGCGCGCGAATCGCCAACGCAAGGACCAACCACGCGAACGGCGTCATCGACGGCACACGCTGCGGAACCCGGCAGCCACACGCCCCCTCGACGTCGCCGGTCGGCGCTGGTTCGGAGCCGTCAGCAGGCGTCGGCGGCGTCGTTGCATCGGACACGGTCGCATCGGTCACCGCCGCATCGGCCTTCGAGCCATCGCCGACACCTCCGTCCGTCATCGGCGCGGGGCCCCAGTCACTCCCCACGAGCAGCTGCGGTTTCGGCGCGGCGCTCCCCGTGAGGATCGCCGTCGCTGCGCCGGCGATGGTCACGGTCGCCGGGACCTGAGCGCCCTCGATGATGTCGTCCAGCAGGAAAGCGTCCCGCAACGGCCCGAGTGGCATCGCGATGCGGCTGTGTGCGAAGACGTGTCGCGGTGGACGCGCCGGGTTGGAGACGCTCGAGAGCACCGTCGCCGTCGACGCGCTGCTCCGCTCGAACGTCGAGCCCTCGACGTTCGCAAACCAGTCGATCAACGTCGTGGCGCGTCCCTCGTCGCGAAACCTGCAGCTGACGAAATCGAGGTTGCCGGCCTCGTTGGCGACGACGGGATCGCCTGCGTTGTCGAGGAAGTCGACGTTGGCGAAGATCGGATTGTTGTTGCGATGGACGCGCGCTGCCGCCCTGGTGTTGCGTGCAAAGACACTATCGATCCACGCGTTGAGGTTTCCGGCGCGCCTGGGATCGAGATCGACGCCGTATTGATTCTCGAGGAACTGCGCATGGAAGAAGACGACCTTGTCGACGTAGGACGCGTTCGGCGCGTCGCCGCCGGGGTAGGTCGGGTCGAACGTCTGTTGGAACCCGACGCCGCACCGAACGAACGACACGTCGTCGAGCATCGAGTTGTCCCAGCCGAAGATCTTGTCGATGAAGATGCCCGCGTTCGTCATGTCGCGGAACGTGACGTGCGAGACGAATACGCTGGTGAACTGCGCCGCCACCCCCGCGGTGCCCGGCTCGTGATGCACGCCGTTGCGCCCACCCTGCAGCGTGAGGTCCGCGAGGTTCAAGCCGACGTTCGGCCCGCCCGAGCCGTCGCCCACGATGAGATCGAGGTCGGGCCGCTTGGCGACGAGCACGGTCTTGCTCGCGCCCGCGCCGATCAGTCCGTTGTGTCGGCCGAGGCGCAGTGATTTGCCGAGATGGAAAGTGCCCGCCGGCAGCAGCACCAGCTCGTCCTTGTCGAGCTTTGCCTGAAGGTCATCCGACGAGTCGGGCTTCGACGCGAGGTCCTTCGCCCAATCGGGACCGGCGGGATCGGGCGGCGGCGTGAACGACGGGCGCTCCCACGGGACGCCCTTTCGCCTCGGATCGATGGCCATCGAACGGAGCGTGTCGGCGGCTTCGGCGGGCAGTGGGCCGGACAGCGGCGCGCCATCGAGGCGCACGCGCGCAGTCGTATCGAGCGCCCACAAACGAAACGGCGACGCGGCGCGATCGTCGACCGAGCGATCGAAGACGTCGACCAGCAGGGCCTTCGTCAGCGTGGGTCGAAACACCATCTGCTTGGTCGCCTTCGTCGGGGCGAAGCTGTCATGAAAGAGGTGCAGCTCGTCGGCGGCGACGTCGAAGATCGGCATCGAGAAATCGAAGTCGGCCCCCTCGAACGCGTGAATGCGCAGAGGCCCCATCGGACCGGTATGGAAGACCGCCTTGGTCCCGCTCGTCGCGTACGCCTCGATGTCGGTCGCCACGAAGGTCATGTCACCGACGTCGCTGATCGCGATCGCGTCGTCCGGCTGGGTGAGGACGTTCACGAACAAGAAGACGTTGCCATACGAGCTCCGCTCGGGATCGCCGAGGAAGACGATCGCCGGATCGGGCGCCTGGTGCCGCAGCCGCACGAAACGGTTGTTACGCAGCCAGCCCGTCGCGCGCACGTCGACGTCGAGCTTCTCGTAATCGAGATCGAGGAACATGTTGTCCTCGAGGCGTGCGTCGCGGACCGTGACCGTCCCGTACGCGATGCGACGAAAGAGGTTCGCGCGCGTCACCTCGGTCGAGGGGGGGAACGACAGCTCCGGCGTGGCGATCGTGCTCAGCACCGCGTCCGTCGTCCCCGGAGCGACGGTGACCTTGGCGATGCCGGTACCGGGCAACCCGTAGAGCTCGTTACGAGAGTGCAGCGTGATCGCGTCGTACGAGCCCGGTTCGAGGCGAACGACACGGTGCATGTCGAGCGCCGCCTGCAAGCCGGACTTGTCCGCGACCTTCACCAAGAAGGCGCCGGCGGGGTATGCGTGGGTCGGCGACGGCGGCGCTGCGCCCGCGGACGCCGCACACGTCGTGATCGCGAGCGCGGCGAGCCCTGTGCGCATCGGCCAATGATAGCGTCCCGAGCGCCTTCGGCTCCGGTGCGCGCTCGGACCGGGCGATGACGAGAGCGCAGTGGCCGATCTCCTCACGTACCGTCGATGAGCTTCGTGCTCGATCACGGAGGCCCGCGCTCAGAACGGGATCGTCCCGGCCGTAGACCCGATGCGTTGCTCCAGCGGGTATCGAACGTCGCCGCGCAGAAGCCGCCGCGTGCCGCTGTCTGCCTTGCCTCCACGAGCGCGTCCGGCGATACATGGCGAGATGCGGTCGTTCCTTCTCTCTGGCAGCGCTGTCCTCGTCGTCCTTGCCGCGTGCACGTCGTCCGGGACGCCGTCGTCGTCCGCAACGCCGACTCAGATTGGCAATGCTCTGGTCGAGGGAATGGCGGCGATCGACGGATCACAGATCATCGAGGGGCCGTTCCCGGCGGGAAGCGATCCCGCCGTGCAGGTCGCCTTGTCCACGACGACGACCATGCTCACGCCCACCGCGAACGGCCTCGTCAATGCGACGATCTCAGGAGAGCTCGTGCGCGTGAACGGCCTCCGGATCGGGTTCGGCGGCACCAAGCACGTCTACCTCCCGCTGCCGACCATCGATGACAACGCCAGCTCCGCCGTGCAGCCGATCCCGATCGCGACGCAAGCCGCGTGTTCGAAGCTGCCGAAGGCCTGCCATCCGGTCACGATGGAGGTCGCCGCAGATCTCGGAGCCACTTGGTCCGCACCCGCGCGCCAAGCGCTGACGCTGAACTGCTCGGGCGCGGCGACCTGTCCCGCATCCTCGTCCGCCAGCGACGGCGGAACGAAGCCCGGTCAGGGCGGGACGTGCGCGGGGTACTGCGAGTGGGAGGCAACGCGCGCGCAGCTTTGCGGCGCGGAGTACGGCGCCGACCACAAGGCCGATTGCCCAGGGATGTGCGAGCTTCTTCGCAAGAACGCGCCACAGTGCGACGCCGAGCTCCAGGCTTACGCCGCGTGTCTCCTGGCCGCCGCACGCGGAGCGACGTCATGCCCAAAGGGACCGTGCCGCGCGGAGCAGGCGGCCGCCGATACGTGTCTGGCCAGCAAGTGGCCCTGGTGCACGTCGGACACCCAGTGCGCGACCTCGGCGCCGAACTTCCCAACCTGCGCGTCGGTGTGCACGTGCGCGTTTCCGTGCGCCCCTGGCGATCCCGCGGCCTGCCCCGGCGGCGGGAAGTGTTACGCGCGTCCCTCCGGCGTTCTCACGACCGGCGGCGTGGGCGGCTGCTGCTCGACCGTCCCGATCTCGACGACCGGCCCGTCCGGCTGCCAGTGCGCGTATGCGCCGATCCAAGCCGCCAACCCCCAGGAAGCTTGCGGCAACGTCGAGCACGGCTGCAAGGGACGAGGCGAGCAGTGCTGTCCGGTGGGCACGAAGTACGAGGCGCTCGGCAAGTGCTACGACGGCGCCGATGCCGATCCGCAGGCGATCTGCGCCGAGATCGGAATGTGCCCGGGCAACGTCATCTGCTGGTGAGGTGCGGCGTCGTCATCTCGCCACGCGTCGAAGGTCGAGCTCGTCCCGGGGCCCGAGGGTTTGGCAGGACCTTCACGCGATCCATGCGACGACCGACGAACACGAACATCCGACCGCTGTACGGATCGGCACGCCACAGTTGCCGCACCAAGGTAACGAGTTGCGTGGCGCGCAGTCGTCGGTGGTGTCCTTCGGGCACGTCATCCCAGCTGCGCGCGGCGCCCCGACATACGCGGTGCACGTGCCTTTCGAGCCGGCGATCGCACACGAGCCGCACAGCCCGCAGCGGGCGTCACAACAGACGCCGTCGACGCAGAGGCCCGTCGTGCACTCGCCGTCGGTGACGCAGTCGTCACCGGGCACCTTCCCGTAGATCTCACTGCTCGACATTGCCGCCGACGCGACGCTGCCGCCGGTCACGAGCACGCTGACGTGGATGGCGCGTAGCGCATGCACCCCCGAGCCACGCGCGAGACGATAACGGGCGACGGGCGGCGCGCTCGATGTCCACAGGATGCGTCCTCGACGCGATCACCGGTCGCGATGTGAAAAGAGTCCGTCGCAAGCGCTACGTCGCGGAACGCGATCGCGCCGTCGACGGCTTCCGACCGCGCCGGCCGCACGTCGAGTGCGGTGACCTCGACCATGGCGTCGCGATCGGTCAGCCCGACGCGCAGGGGCTCACCTGCGGAGCTCGGAACCGTCACAGCGAG
>JBKJQC010001271.1:0-3625 GCA_046593995.1 Polyangiales bacterium | reverse complement strand
CAGGCCGAAGGCGCCCTTGATGCCACCGGTCTTGGCCCGCGACACATAGCAGGTCACGCCGGGCACACGCGGATCGTCGAAGGCGTCGACGACGATCTTGTTGTTGCCGCACGCGTCGCCGCTGATGCCGAACATGCAGCTCACCTTCGCGGATGCGTACGGCGCGGGATCGACGAGGAAATGATAGAGCGCTTCCCACGATGCCTCGTACCCACAGCCTCGCTCCTTCACGTTCGCGACGGTGCACGACGTCGCGATCTGGAGCTGCTCCGCGCCACGCGGGGAGCCCTTGAACTGCGCGTTCTTGGCGGGATCGAACACCCATGTGATCGGCGATGCTGCCGCGAATTCGGGGCACGGAGCCGGCACCGGTTCGGAGGTCGGTGCGCTGACCACGTAACCGCTCGTGAGCGCTTCACCGGCACGAGGGAGGAGCCATGCCCGATCGTCGTTCGACTTCGGCACACCCGCTTCCGGTGCGCACGCGCTCGTCCCATGCGATCCGAGCGAAGACGTGATCACGCCGACGTGGACGTCGACCGCGTTGCGCGGCTTTCCGGTCACTGGATCGGGGGTCCGATCCGTGAGCGTCGCGATGAGCTCGGGGATGCGCCGGCTCAGCTCGGACTGCTTGTCCGTCATCGAGATCGAGTTGTCGATCACGAGGAGCAAGTCGAGCTTGTCGACCACCGCGGGTGGTCGCGCTTCGACGGTTGGAGGGACGTCGGTCGGATAGCCATCGGGGACGTCCGGGGGGAGGCCGGCCTCCGCCCTCGGGGGACCGTCGTCCGCCAAGTCCCCAGGCAAATCGTCTTCGCATACCGCGCCGTCGCAGCTCGCGGACAACAAGGAGGTGCGGCTGCAGCCGACCAAGAGGGCACACGCGACCAGAGCGAGAGGAGATATTCGTGTCATCGGGACCTCCACCCAGGTGCTGGGGCTTGGCCTCGATCCTATGCCGAACTCGGAATCGCGCGCTCAGTCCTTGATCGGCGTCGCCTTGAGCGCCGCCTTTCCTTCCTTCTCGTAGACCGTGAACTTCACGCGCTTGCACTGGTACTGCTTCACCAGCTGCTCCTTGTTCTTGCGGAGCTGGATCTGGAACTTCTCGAACGAGAGGCCGGTCGTCGCCTCGCCGCACTTCTGGCGCATGGCGACGAACTCGTCGAACGTCCCGCGCCACTGCACGAGCTCGTCGGCGCTCTCGATGGCCTTCACCTCGCCGCTCTTCGCGGCGGCCATCAGCTCCTCCGGGATCTTCGACACCATGGTGGCGTCGTCGTTCTCGTCTTCTTCGTCGGGCGGCGGGGCCGGCTTCGGCGCGGACTTCACCGTGATCATCGGCGTCGGCGGAGCGGCTGGCTTCGCGGCGACCGGCGCGGGGCCGGGCTTGCTGTCGGCGCCGGCGGGCGGGAGGTTCGCGAACATGTCGTCGACGCCGCTCTTGGTGGAGCCGCCACCGGGGCTCGAGGGAGACGTTTCGGCGACCATGCCGAAGGAGAAGGCGCTCATGGCCGGTGCGGTCGGCACCGGTCCGATGATCTGCTCGAGGTCTGCGGCCTTGCGCGAGGCTCCGCCGCCCTTCGAGATCACGCGCTCGACTCCGTCGTTCACGTCCTGGCCGACGCGGCGATACGGTCCGCTCAGCTTGGCGAGCGGCAACGCGTCCTGCTCACCCTTGGCGAATCGTTTCGCCTCGCCGACCAGCTTGTTGGTCGGCATCGAGTGCTCGACGATCGTCGCGCCGATGCCGATCAGGATCGCCAGCACGGCGACGCCGATGAGCAGACCCATCGGGACGGCCTTCTTGTCGCTCTCATCGGCGCCCGCGAGGAGCGCGCTCGGATCGGCGATCGAGGTCACCTTGCGCGCGACTGCGTAGCCGGCGCCCGACTCCCAGCTCATGCCGATGAGGCGCGAGAACGCCATCGTCGTCGGGCCGACCTGCTTGAGCGGCGAGGCGCCGTTCTCCTGGTAGCCCTTGTCCTCGGCGAACGACTTCGCGTCGAGGGTGAAGCCGTCGAAGCTGACGTCGGACTTGTCGGGGGCGGCCTTCGCCGCGATCTTCACGCCTTCGCCGTCGGGGGCGTTCACGTAGAAGACGACCGGCGCTTCGGTGCGCTCGGCGATGTTCCTGGCGTAGCCGTCGTCGATGCGGCGGAGCGCCACGACCGCGCCGGCCGGCGGGGCCCCCTCGGCGGCGACGACGGGGCGCGCGACCACGCGGTAGATCGTCTCGCGATCGAAGACCCACGTGTCGTCGCGGAGCCAACCGTGGAGCGCGTCGGCCACGACGGGGAAGCCGCCGAGCTCGAAGCTGTCGTCCTTCAGCTGGGGGGCGCGATCGAAGTTCACGTGCGACACGACGCGGCCGCGGCCATCGACCGCGAAGAGCGCAATCGGGTTCTGGCCGCCGCGTCCTTCGTCCTTGATCAGGCCGGAGAACTTCGTCGCGAGCTCGCCGAGGCGCTTGCGCATCGCCTCGCGCACGTTGCCGTCGATCTTCTCCTGACCGTTCGACTTCACGATGCTGTTGCGCACCTGATCGTCGATGCTGACGATCGCGAGCGCGTCGAGCCGGCGCCGCGCGTCGATGCGCAGGTACCAGTCGACGATGTCCCGGTCGTGGTCGATGATCAGCCGCGTGTCCGTCTCGCGGAGGCGGTTGTGCTGGTGGATCGCGATGTAGGTGAGCGCGATGGCGGCGGCGAGCGCGACGCCGAGGATCGCGTACCAGAAGCGGGAGAGGAGCATCATCGGTCTGCCCTCACTTCCCCGACCCGGCCGGCGGTGCGACGGCGATGGGTTCCTTGATGTCGACCGAGCCCGTCGCCGGGACCTTGAAGTTGACCGTCGCGCGCACGTTCCCCTCGAAATACGCCTTGATCGCGTACTCGGCGGGGGCCATCTCCGTGATCCTCACCGTGCCGTCCCAGTTCGGCGCGCGGTTCGCGATGATGCCGTCCTCGACGACGATCCACGCTTTCACGCTCGGGATCAGCGTGTCGGTGAAGGCGCTCACGCCCTTCGCCTTCGGCTCGAGCTTGTGCGACTCGCCCGGGCGCAGATCGCGATTGAGCTCGGGGCCGACCAGGTGGTGGACGAACGGATCGTCGTTGCGGAAGAAGACCGGGACGCCGGGCGGGAGCACCACGGTCGCCGGGATCGCGCGGCCGCCGGCGAGCCGGATGACCGCGCCGAGACCGAACGCGGACTTGTCCCCGGCGCCGATGATCGCGAGCGTGACGTCCTTGTCCGGCTTGGCCGAGATCGTCGTGTACTTCTGCGGGACGAGCGGGTCGAACTCACGCAGGGTGAACAGCTTCTTGTCCGCCGCGGTCGCGCTCGCGAGAGCGGACGGGCGCAGCTGATCCCAGTTCGTGAGCTTGGCCTTCAGATCGCCGGCCCGGGCAGCGCCGAGCGACAGGGCGAGCGGGGCGACGAGGGCCGCCGCTAGCACGAAGGTGACACGGAGCGAGCGAATTCGTTTCCCGCGCGGCGCGATCGTGATCGACGCACGCACGGAAGGGGGGGAGCCGGCAGATCGCACGTGGCGACCTTACGCGCGCCGGGCACCCACACACAAGCACGCTTTTTCTCGGGGGATCGGGTGGGCGCTCGGTCT
>JBKJQC010001197.1:0-9258 GCA_046593995.1 Polyangiales bacterium | reverse complement strand
CGCGCGTCCGGACGACGCGCCGTACGGCGATTGCAGCCTCGAGCTGGAAGCGGTCGAAGAGCTGGTCGCGGCCGCCGAGCGAGCGCCCGACGCGCACCCCGGTCTGGTCGCGACGCTCGCCGCCTTGGTCGAAGCCGACCACGCCCTCGAGCGCGGCGACTTCCTCGGAGCGCTCTCCGCGCTCGACGACCCCGCCGTCAGCGGCCACTACGATCTGCAGTCTCTCGCGCGCCGCGTGACCGCGCATCTCGGCATCGAGGATCGCGACGCGCGCCCTCCTTCGAGGCGCATCGCGCGGCGGCGGCGTTGTGCGCGGGCTTCACGCACGCGCGTGGCCGGACTGACGCGGCGCTGGACCTGCGTTGCCGTCGCGCGCCCCCGCCGAGCAAGGCGCTCTGCGCGTGCAAGAAGGTGCCGTGAACGCTACGATCGTGGGCATGAGCGATCCCGCCCGCGTGCTGGACGAAGCGCTCCACCTCGAGCCCGCCGAACGTGCGCACGTCGCGCGGCTGCTCATCGCGAGCCTCGACGACACGACCGACGACGACGCTGACGAGCTGTGGCGCGACGAGATCCGCGCTCGGATTCATGCCGTCGAGGCGAAGGCGGTCGAGCTCGTGGATTGGGCCGATGTCAGAGAGCGCGTGCGCCCGAAGCCCAAGCAGCCGTGACGGCGGTTCGAGTCCAGTTTTCATCCGGACGCCGCAGCGGAGCTCGAAGCTGCGATTCGCTGGTACGAGGAGCGTGATCCGGGGCTCGGTGACGAGCTCCTCCACGAGACCGTGCTGGCACTCGAAAAGATCGCGTCTCTTCCGAACGCGTGGCCGGTGAGCGGGTTCGACAGTCGCGCGCGATACTTCGCGCTCTCGCGATTTCCGTATCGCATTCTTTTCACACACGACGGCGTGAATCTCGTGGTCATCGCCATCGCCCACCGGCGACGCCGTCCGGGATATTGGCGCAAGCGGTGACTCGGCTTCCGCTGCCCTCGCCGATCTCGAGCGCGGCCTGCGCACGCGAAGACGCGCGTCTCGGGTCGTGGGAGCTACCGGCGCGGACCGTTTCGCTCGATGATTCGTTGGTACACCACCCGATCGCGCGCGAACGTCATCGCGTGGATAGCGCACGAGGAGCTCACCGAGCATGACGCCGAAGAACACGATCTGCCTCTGGTTCGACAAAGACGCGCAACAGGCGGCGAGCTTCTACGCCGCCACCTTTCCGAACAGTGAAGTGACGGCCGTTCACAAGGCGCCGAGCGACTATCCCAGCGGCAAGGAGGGCGATGTCCTGACGGTGCAGTTCACCGTCCTCGGCATTCCCTGCCTCGGACTCAACGGCGGCGCGGCGTTCAAGCAGAGCGAGGCGTTCTCCTTCCAGATCGCCACGGACGATCAGGCGGAGACGGACCGTTATTGGAATGCCATCGTCGGCAACGGGGGCGAGGAGAGTGCGTGCGGCTGGTGCAAGGACCGCTGGGGCCTCTCCTGGCAGATCACGCCGCGCGCGCTCACCGACGCATTGGCGGCGGGTGGCAGTGAGGCCAAGCGCGCGTTCGAGGCGATGATGTCGATGAAGAAGATCGACGTCGCCGCCATCGAAGCGGCGCGGCGTGGCTGAAGCGCGGCGACGACGCGCCTCGGATCTCGCCGGGTACCACCGCGGCGGCATGGCCGCTCGCCGTCGGCGGCGTGTCGCTCGGGGTGGAACGCTCCGTCTGCGCGACTTGGCGTGACCGTGACGCCGACACGCCGATGAGGCGGCTACGCTGGTCCCGCCGAGCGGCGCGCGACCTCCTCGAGATCGGCGACTACATCGCCGCGGACGATCCGGTCGCCGCGCGGCGATGGGTGGAGCGTCTCCGTGCCCACGTGCCTGTACGCAGTTTGCGCGCCCCATCGCGGGACACCCTCACGACGTGGGTTGACCCGGTTACCCGTGACGAATACTCCCATCGGTGAGGAAGATTCGATGAACATCGCACGCGCAGTCGTGATCTTCGTATTCGGGTCGTCGATGCTGGCCTGCGGAGAGACGACGCCTCCCGCGGCAACCGGTGGTACCGGTAGCAGCGCGTCGCCGAGCATACCGCCCGACGCGAGTCGCAAGCCAGCGGGCGAAGGATGGTTCTGCGGCAACGGGTCCGACGAGTACGGCGCCGACTGTGCCCGCGAGCTCAAGACCTGCGAAACCACGAACGGCGGGGCAGGCAAGTGCGCGCCGGCCAAGCAGCCGTCGGCTTGGTGCCTCACGAACAAGATCGACCAGGCTGCGACGTCGTGGTGGTGCTATCGCTCGCAAGCCTCATGCGCGAACGCCGTGAATGCGCGCGCGACGAACGCGTCGATCACGGAGCTCTCGACCTGCGGCGAGTGGAAGTGAGCTAGAGAATCCGGGCTGACGTATCCTCGGCCGATGCTCGCGGCTCACGCTCGGCACGTCGTCGTCGCGATGGCCATGCGCGGCGCCGCTCGAAGCGCGCACGGTCCGGCGGACGCATACTCGAGCGATGCCTTGCGCTCAGCGTCACGCTTTCCCTTGAACGTGAGCACGTCCTCGATGCGGAGCCGACGATGCTTGCCCGTCTTGGTGTAGGGGAGCTTGCCGTCATCGAGCAGGCGCACGAGATACTGCCTCGACACGTCATCCTCAGACGCACGAGGGATCATCGGCAACCGTGACGAGCCGGCCGAGAAGGATCACTCCGGGAAAGTGCCTTCCGTTGATCGGCGACCGAGGTGCGGCGGTCTTCAAGTAGGTCGCCTTCAGGTCGGCCTCGAGCTGCTCCGCCGCGCCAGACAGGGCCACGAGCACATCGTCGGTCGGTGCCGCGAGCAGGCTCGGCACCATGAAGACGAGGGCGAGACGAGTCTTCCCCCCGAAGTTGTCGCTCGAGCATTGCGCCGAAGCCCACGTGAGCTGCGCCGCTGCCCAAGGCGCGAGCGACGCCGGCGTCGCTGGGTACGACATCTTCGCGTCTTGCTTCGCCTCGATGGTGTAGTCGCTTCCCTCGTACCGGCACCACAGGTCCGCACGCCCGGATGTCCCGTCCGGGCCGTTTCCGCCCCGCCGGGTACGGTACTCCTCGAGAACGAGTGCGCCCGATCGCCAGAGCGCGCCCGCGAGCGTGCTCAGAGTCGCGCGTTCGTTGTACCAATACGCCACGTCCGGCTCGCCAGGGGCACTCTGGGCGGCCTCGTACTCGTCAAGGATCGTGAACCATTGCCGTAGCGGGGCATCCCACGCCGTCATTCGGGAGCTGGTCCTGATTTCGTGGATCATCGACGGATGGTACATGCGTGGAGCGCCCCCGCTAGCCACGTACGGGCGTCATGCGACGTGATCCGTCGCTGCGCGTCGCCACTGTCTTGCTCTGCATGGACGACCACGACGACATCGACCCCGAGATCCCCGACCACCTCCTCTTGCCGCCGACGCCCTACGCGACGGATCTCGAGCACCTCGAGGACTGCATCGCCCGCATCCACCTGCTCGTCGCGGCATCCTGCGCGCGCGCGTCGCGGCGCCGCGATCCTACGTCCGAGGACATCGTCCGTTGCGCGCTCTCGCGCGTGAGCGACGCCGTCCCGTCGGCGGTGGCCCGGCTCTGGGACCTCGCCGACGCGCGCGGGTACCACATCGAGGAGCGGCTCGATCGGTCGCGCGAGCAGGGGTTCGAGCCCGCGCTCGCGCGCTTGTCGCGCGAGTTCGAGCTCTCGCCGCGGGAGCAGGACGTGCTCGTGCTCGCTGCGGCGCCGGCGATCGACGCGCGCTACGTGCGGGATTGGGAGCGGATCGAGAGCGCGGCGACGCGTCCGACCGTGAGCTTCGCGATCTCGGTCCTCGGTCGGACGTTCGAGGAGGGGCTGGCGATGCGGAGTCTCTTCTCCACGCGCGCGCCCTTGATCGGCGAGTCGCTGCTCTCCGTCGGCCGCCACGCCGGGTGGACCGAGAACGACTTCCTCGACGTGAGCCTCGAGCTCCCGCGGCGCGTCGTGTCCGAGCTCCTCGGCAGCGCGGCGATCGCGGAGGAGCTCCAGGCCTTCTCACGCTTGCGCACGCCGCTGGTTCCGATGGATCAGGTCGTCCTCCCGGCCGAGCTCAAAGACACGGTGCGCGCGCTGGTCGGTCGGCACGACGTGCTCTTGGAGAAGCGGCGGGTGTGGGGCATCGACGACGTCGTCACCTATGGCCGGGGGGTGGTGCTGCTGTTCGCGGGGGCGCCCGGCACCGGGAAGACGATGCTCGCCCACGCCATCGGACACGAGCTCGGGAAGCGCCTGTTCGTGATCGACGCGGGGAAGCTCGCGGAGGGGCACGGCGACGCCGAGCGGAACCTCGACGCGATCTTCCGCGAGGCGAAGCTCCTCGACGCGGTGCTCTTCTTCGACGAGTGCGAGCAGATGTTCGTCTCGCGTCGCTTCGGGAACGAGGGGATCCCGCTCTTGCTCACGAAGCTCGAGGCGTTCGAGGGGATCGCCATCCTCGCGACGAACATGGCGCAGGCGCTCGACGAGGCGCTTCAGCGACGGACCCTCGCCTCGTTCCACTTCGGCGCCCCCTCGCCGACCGCGCGCGCCGAGATCTGGCGAAAGCACCTCCCGGCGAAGCTCCCGCTCGACGCCGACGTCGACGTCGAGGCGCTGGCGCGCGCCTTCGAGCTCACCGGCGGATACATCAAGAACGCCGTGCTCGCGGCGGTGTCCCACGCCGTGGCCGAGCAGCGCGAGGTGATCACGCAAGACGATCTGCTACGCGGCGCGCGGCTCCAGCTCCGCGTGCCGGAGGACGCCGCGGTCTCGATCGAGAAGCCGCAAGCGCGCCTGGCAGACGTCGTCCTCGCGCCCCACGCGCGGCGCGCCGTCGAACGGATCGTCACCGCCGCGCGCGTGCGCGGAACGGTCCTCGCGGAGTGGGGGCTCGGTGATCGCCTGCCGCGCGGCGGCGGGATCGCGGCGCTCCTCGAGGGGCCGCCGGGCACCGGGAAGTCGATGACCGCGGAGGCGATCGCGCACGCGCTCGGACGACCGATGCTCCTCTGCAACGTCGCGAGCGTGGTCTCCAAGTACGTGGGCGATACGGCGAAGAACCTGGAGAAGCTCTTTGCCACGGCCCGGCAACAGAACGCGGTGCTCGTCTTCGACGAGGCGGACGCGCTGTTCGCGAAGAGGGTCGCGGTGCACGGCGCGCACGACCGCTTCGTCAACGCGGAGTCGGCTGCCCTGCTCACCATGCTCGAACGACACGATGGGGTGGTGATCCTCACCACCAACCTCGCGGCGGAGCTCGATCCGGCGTTCGCGCGGCGACTGCTCGTGCACGTGTCGTTCGGGGCGCCGGATGCGCAGGCGCGGGAGGCGATCTGGCAGTCGATGTTGCCGAAGCAGCTTCCGCTTGCGGGGGATGTCGATGTGACCGAGTTGGCGCGGGCGTTCGCGTTGACGGGGCGTGAGATCAAGAACGCGGTGCTGGCGGCTGCGTTCGAGGCGGCGGGGCAAGGCGGCGTCGTGACGCGTGAGATGTTGTTGCGGACTGCGGCGGAGCAGGGCGGTGCGCAGGCGGAGCCTGCGGCGGTAGTGCGCGCGGAGTCGGTGAACTGATGGGGCGCGATCGTGCTCAGACGGCCGTCGCCCCACGTGCCGCACCCGGCGAGGAGTGACAGCGGCTGGGTCAGCAGAGGTCAGCAGAGCGCCGCGGAATGGATCACGAAGAAGGCGCCGCTGAAGAACCATAGAGCGCCCGTGCGGATCCCGAGCGCACGCTCGGTGTCGAGCACGGGCATGCTCGTCGCGTCGAGCGCGGCGAAGCTCGAACCGAGGCACCTCTCCTCGCGGGCCGAACGCTCGCGAGCGTCATGTGCGATGGCTCGCCGACCGCCAAATCGGTCCTATATCGCACAGGCTCGCAGCTTGGAAGCCACCAGCGCCGCATTCGCTACTTCACATTCCCATATTACGACGCATGACATGCCCATCACGCGAAGGGCAGCCAGCGCTCGCGCATCGCGCAACTGGTTGGCGTTGAACTTCGCCAGCCAAAAGCCTCGATTCCGCTGCGGCGTCGTCGTCCGGGCGCAGCCGTTGTGGCGGTGCCAGAAGCAGCCGTGCACGAACACCGCCCACTTCCGCTTCCGGTTCGCGAGGTCGGGCGAACCAGGAAGATCGCGGTTGACGATGCGGTAGTGCAAGCCGAGTTGCCGCGCAGCGGCGCGCACCGCGAGCTCCGCCGCCGTGCCGTGTTGGCGGATCCCCGCCATCCGCTTCGACGTCGCTGCATCAACTTCCAGTTCGCTCGACCGCCTCAACCACGAGACTATACCGCTCTCGCGGACTCCTTCGCGCCGCCGACGTCCTCCATCACCGCGAGGTGGCGACGGAGCGTCTCGAGGAACCGCGGCGGGAAGCGCAGCGCACCCGTGGCCGTGCGCGACAGGAACCCGCGCGTTGCCCTCGCGGAGAGCATCGCAGTGGGAAACTGCAGCCAGTGTTCGAGCGGCACACAGGCGACCCGCCTGGGGAACGCGGAGACGTCCGCCGCGTGACGTCCGTGTCCAACATTCCATGCGGCACGCGGCCACGCACCTGTGCGGTTCAGCGGCCTGCCCGATGCCTCGCGGCCGGCAACGGACGGGCGGCGAAGTCTCTCGCCGAGCCAAGCGGCCATGTCCACGGTGACGGCGTTGCCCACGAGCTTCCAGCGATGCCCAGCGCGCGCGACGCGGGTCGCAGCTGCCGTCCAGTCGACTTCGAAGCCCTGCATGCGCTCGGCGTCACGGATGTCCGGCGTGACCACGCGTCCGTCCGGTAGGACGATCGCCGGCGGCGACGGGATGCCAATCGACGAACCGCCCTTGAGGGTCGGAACCGCGTCGACCGCCCAGCCGAGCCCGCGAACGCCCTCGGTCCAGTAGAAGCCACAGGCGCGGCGACCAACGGCGTCGGTCTCGATGACCGTCTCACCGACGTCTTCGGTGAAGAGGACGTCGCGCGGGTCGCCCTCGAGCGTGGCAACGAAGACCACGCGCTCACGCCGCTGCGGAACGCCGAACGACCGCGAGTCGATGACGCGGTACGCCCACTTGTAGCCGAGGTCCTCGATGGCCTCGACGATCACTTCCATCGCGCGACCGCGCGACAGCTGCAGCATGAACGGGACGTTCTCGAGAACGACCTGCGGCACCCGCTGCGTGCGGAGGAGGCGGAAGACCTCGCCGACGAGCCCCGAGCGCGAACCTTCGATGCCGACCGTCTTCCCGGCCTGGCTCAGGTCCTGGCAAGGGAACCCGCCGACCAACAGGTCCGTGTTCCTCGGCAGCGACTTCAGCGTGCAGACGTCATCGTGCACGTAGAGACTCGGGAACCGGTCGGCGAGCACCTCGCGAGCACCGGGCTCGATCTCGCAGAGCATCGACGTGACGTGACCGGCCTTCGCCAGACCGAGCTCGAAGCCGCCGACTCCCGCGAAGAGGCCGACGACGTTCAGTGCTCCGCGGTCCACTCCCTCCGCTGGGCCGATCGCCGGGACGGCCTTCAGTGCGAGCTGTCCATTCGGGCGAGGGCTGCGGGGCGTGCTTGCCATGCTGAGCATCTGCACCGTGCCCATGCTCCGTGTCGTGGTCAACAGGTTCGTCCGGCGCCGGCCAGTGTATGTCCGGACCGCCCGGCACGGCTCGCGTCAAAGTGCCAGCGCCCGCAACCGGTCGGCCGCCGCGCGGAGCCGGTTGCGCAGATCCTCCGGTTCCCCATCCGGGTCGACGGACATGACGGTGATCTCCGGGCCGCCGTTGCGCACGATCACGACGTCGTCGCGGGCGGCGGCGTAGACCAAGGCGCCCCGCGCGAGGCCGAGCGCCTGGCAGTAGGCAGCCACCTGGTAGACGTCGTCGTTACGCGGCGCCGCGACGGCCTTGTACTTCACGTCGATCACCAGACGCGCGACGCCGCTCGAATCCCGCCACACGACGTCGGGAAGCAGCTGGAGACGGCTGCCTTCGTCGAACCAGAGGCCGCGCGGTTTCCGAGACCACCGCGACGGCGGTTCGCTGATGGATTCGCAGAGGCCTTCCGCAATGAAGTCCTCGAAGACCGCGTTCATGTCGACGAGCATCGCGATGCTGTCGACGGCACCGTCGCGCATTTCCACGGAGCCATTGCGTAGTACTACCGATGCAAGCGCGATCGCCGCCGTGTAGCGGTGGAAGCGCCGGTCGTTCGCGGGAAGTGAGGGCGTTGTCCGCGTGCGGTCCTCGCGAACGTCGGCCAAGCGCTGCCGCAGCGACGCCAATCGCGCACGAGCAGCCGGCGAGCCCGCGCGCGTGGCGAGCAACATGGTCGCGGCAGCCAGCAGGTGACGGTTCGTGGGGTTGTCCGGCGTGAACTCGTCGTACTCGCAGTCGAGCGGCGGAAACACGCCGAACCTGCGGGTCCCGAGCTTCAACCAGTCGACGCGCCCTCGCGGCGCCGCGAGCTCGTCTCGCACGAGCTCGTACGTGCTCACTGGCCCGTCACGAAGCGCTCGGTCCAATGCCTCGGCGTACGTGACGACCATCGCGGAGAGCGCGTCCGCCTCCTCGCACGCGAGCGTCGCACCTCCGAACTTCGGGCCGCCGAGCGAGAACCCGAGCAGAAAGAACAGCCTCCGTATCGAAAGCTTCGGCTCGATGATGACCCGCGTGCCTCGCCCGGCGAGCGTGCCGACGACCTCGCTCGCCTCCACGTCGAACTTGTCGTCCGGGCGCACGAGCACCCTGATCCGCGCGCGCGGGTCGGCCAGCAGCGCGACCTCGCGGGCGTCGAGGGCGACACCACGCAGCGTCCCGTGTTCGCGCAAGCGGATGACGCGCTGCACGTTCGTCAGCCCGCGCGGAGGCGACTCAACTCCAACTCGGCGAGCTCCCCTTCCCTGCCGAAGAATTGATCCTCGATGCTCGGGAGCACGCCGTTCCGCCAGATGCGGTCGATCGCCGCCTCGTCGAGATCGTCGCGCATGAAGTAGCTGGGACCGATCTGCGCGTGGCGGTCGAGCCGCGCGTTCGCCCGGTCGACGACGTCGGCCAGCCAGTCGAGGCCTCTGCCCGCGTACCGAGCGGCGAGAAACCTACGGAGCATGCCTGCCACCGGAGCTCGGTCCGGGTACATCGCGATGAAGTCGAAACGTCGACGAAGGGCCTGGTCGAGCCCGACGACGGAACGGTCGGCGGTGTTCATCGTGCCGATCAGGGCGAGGTTGGCCGGCAACGAGAAGCGCTCGTCCGCCGAG
>JBKJQC010001096.1:0-5492 GCA_046593995.1 Polyangiales bacterium | reverse complement strand
AGGCCGTCCTCGCGCGCGTCGGGGTGGCAGCTCGCGCACGCGCGACCGTCGGCCGAGATGCGCCTGTCGGAAGCGAGGTGGAAGAGCCTGCGCCCCTCGGTCGCCGCCGCCGAGAGGCCGACGCCCCCCACCGGCGAGAGGGCGTGCGGCAGCGCGATCGGATCCGACGCGACGAGCCCGAACTTCTCGATGCGGACGATGCGCACGGTGCGCTCGAACGCGCTCGCGACGACAAGCGTCTTGGTCGTGGGATCCGCGGCGAGCGCCGAGGGAAAAGGGACCGCGACGCGCACCGTCAGGCCGCGCGCCGGCGTGTCGATCCGCGTGTCGTAGCCGGCGACGGTGCCACTCCCGAGGCACGCGACGTAGAGCGTGCCCGCCGACACGACTGCGTCGCGCGGCAGTCGACAGTCTTCGAACATCGCGTGCGGGACGTTCTTGCTCGTGACGTGATCCTTCGCGAGGTCGTCGACCATTGGATCGAGCTTCGCCACGTCGAAGACCGCAGGGGTGAAGCCACCGTCGCTCCCGCCGTACCCCGCGCTCGGCTGCGTCGCCTCCCCCGCTCCGACCAGCACGTGCGGCGCAAGGACGTGCTCGCCCCCCCGGCCCTCTGGATCCAGCGTCCGGACGAGCGCGAACGTCTGACGCATCACGCGCGCCGGGATCGTGCGCAGCTCGGGCATGTGCATGTGCGCCGTGTGGGGCCCGCAGTGGAGCTCGTCGGGGAAGCACGGGTTCAGCATGGGCATCGCCTTGGAGAAGCCCATCGCGACCGTCACGACCTCGGACTTGGTGCCGAACGGAAACGCCTTCGCCGCGCCCGTCTTCAGATCGACGACGCCGACGTGACCTTCGGACATGTAGCCGACGAACGCGCGCGCCCCCTCCCCAGGTGAGTCACGCGGCGACGTCTTCGGGATGGTCAGCGCGCGCGGCTCGCGATCGAGCGCGTGCACGGCGAGCCGTCGATGCTTGTTCGAGGGGGGCTCGCTCACCACGAACCCTTCGAGGGTGTGCCCCCACCCGGTCGCGACCCACAGCTCGCCGGAGTCGCTCGCGGCCCCTGGCGTGATCATTGGCGTGATCGCGAGCGCGATCGGTTCGTCGGCGGTGAGCATCGCGTCCACCGCGGCGAGCGGCTTCTCAGCGCCGTGGGCGACCATCACCGCGACGGCGCCCGCGTCCCGGAGCGCGACCACGAGCTTCCCCCCGGGCACGAGCAACATCCGCGTCGGGCGCCCCGCGAGCTCCGTGCGCGCGATGACCTTGCGCGACGCGAGATCGATGGTGTGGATCGCGTCCTCGTCCTCGTCGGCGATCAGCGCCACGGAGCGCCCCTCGATGCGCGCGAGGACGACGGCGGAGCCCTCCCGGACGTCGCTCCCCTCGGCCAGCGGCAGCATGGGGACGACCGGGCACACCGGCATGGCGGGCGGAGCGGCGGACGCTGCGGGCGGCGGCGTGGTCGAGGGCGACGCGGTCGGATCGTCGACGGCCTCCTTCGCGCGACGCGTGTTGCACGCCCCGAGCGCCATCAGGGACGAGAGCGAGGAGAGGACGAGGACCGAGAGCAGCGCCGCGCGTCGCATCGAAGGGATACGACCCGATCCCCGAAAGGATCTTGGTGATCCTCACTTCATCGCGGGCAGCGTCTGGATCGTCATCGGGCGCGCGCCGGTCGTGATCACCGATGCATCGGCGCGCTTCAGCTCCAGCGTCCCCCCCGCCGTCGCCTCCGAGAAGCGCACGACGGCCGTCGCACCTCCGGCGAGGGTCACCTTCACGCCCCGCTGTCCGGTCACGTCGTCGACGACGACCGCGGTGGCGGCGCCGTCGAGCGAGAGCACGTGGAGGAAGATGGTCGTGTCGCCCGTCGCCTGCGTGGCCTCGAACCGGAACCCGCTCGAGACGCCGCTGGTCGTGCTCCAGTCGAACGTCGAGAGCGTGCTCGTGGTCGGGAGCACGGCGTCGATGGTCATCGTGGTCCCGGCCTCGGTGATGGTCGCCCGTCGGCCGCTGATCGTCGGCCGCTTCGGCGTCTGCAGCTGCCAGGTGCGCGTCACGGTGCCGCTCGTCGTCACGCGGTCGAACACCACGAGAACGTTCGGCTTCAGGAGCACGAGCTCGCGCTGCATCTTCCCGATCGCCGTCTTGCCCTTGTACGCAGGCGTGAGATCGGCGGCGACGTACGTCCACTCCGGCGCGTCCTGCAGCGCGAGCAGCGTCGACGTCGTGCCTTCGACCTGGCCGACCGGCGTCGTCCCCGACGTCACGCGCACGAGCGAGTGGAACGTGGTCGCTTGCTCGATGCCCGACGTCGAGTCGAAGTTCGCGTCGTACCCGAGCCACCCGCGCTTGTAGAGGAGGAACGACCCCTGATCCTGGTGCGCGTGCGACTCGGTGTACGGCCCGCACATGAAGTGGAGGAACGTCGCGTCGGCCGCGAACGCGCTCCGCACGAAGAGGTTGCCGGTGCCCTTCGCGTGGTACGCCGGGTAGACGTCGGTCGGCGCGACGGCCGCGAGCGACGGGTTCGCGTAGAGCAGATCGCTGTAGCGCATGAAGCCCTGCGTCATCTTCGGTACCGACGACGCATCGAGCACATGGCGGAGGCGCGCGGCGAGCGGATCGCTCGGATAGAGCCACGTGAGCACGTTCGCGTAGTCGCGGTGGTAGTCGAAGAGCGCGCCCGTGCTGTCGCGCGCATGATCGCCGACCGGCACGACGTGCGTCAGGGTGGGCACGATCTCGTGGAGCATGAACGCGAGCGAGGCGCGCGCGTGACCGGTGAGATCCGCGATGCGCTCACCGGTGCTCTGCTCCCAGAGATCGTAGAGCCGGAACAGCTCCTTCATCGCGACGCCGTAGCCGGTCCCCTCGCGCGAGCCCCCCCCCTCGAGCTCCTGCGTGAAGCGCGGAACGAGCTCGGCTTGGAGCTTCGTCTCGCGGAACTGCTTCACCCACTTCGGGCCGTCGGGGCTCTCGGTGTACTCGACGAGCCCGAGCAGCATCGTGGCGCGGAGGAACGAGTAGTAATAGTTGTTGCTCGGGTTCGTGACCGACCAGCCGCTCCACGCGTACGTCGTCGTCCCCCACTTCGCCGCCGTGTGGTTCCAGACGTTCCACACGGCCTGGTTCGCGTACGCGAGCCAGCGTGTGCGCTGCGCGACGGTGGTCTGGTCCCAACACCAGTCGAGCGTGAGCGCGAGATCGCCGATGCGATCGCCCACGTAGAGGTAGCTGTCGGCGGCGACGGTCGCGCGCTGATTGCTCGAGATCAGCGCCTCTTCCGCGGCGACCTCGGACTCGATGCGTGAGACCGCCGTCGTGCAGTGCGAGGCGGTTCCGGTGAGGTGGAACTTCAGCGCCGAGAACCACGCCTTGTAGTCGTACGCGGTGGTCTGTACCGCGAGGAATGCGGTCGCCGCCGGGTGGTTCGCCGCGACGAGCCCGAGCAAGCGCGCCTTCTGCTTCGCGTTGAGGTAGATGCGCGGGTGCGCGACGGGGACCGTCCATCCGCCCGCGTCGGACGGCGCGTCGAGCGGCGCGGTCTCGGACGACGCCTCCGACGTCGTCGCGGAGTCGAGCACCGAGGAGTCGACGCTCGCTTCGCCGCCCGCTCCATCCGGCGTGCCCTCGTCGGCAGTGGACTCGCTCCCGAGCACCTCCGTCGTGCTCGCATCCGTCCCCGGGCCTTCGGGCGCCGGTTCGCTCTCGCTCGAGGAGCAACCGAGGAGCACTGCGGCAAGGGCGACCGAAGTAGCGCGCATGGAGCAACGCTACCAGCTTCGACAACGCGTCAGGAGACGCGCCGCCGGGGCTCAGGACGGCGGAAACGTCAGTCGGACCGTGAGACCGAGCGACCAGACGCCGTACCCCTTGGCGGTCGTGATCTTCTTGTTCTCTTCCTCGCTGGCGCAGAAGTTGTTGCCGGCGAAGCCCTGCGCGCTCACCTTCGCGCAGCCGCCCGCGGGGAACACCATCGAGTACTGGAACGACGGGCCGACAGCGAGGAGTCCGCCGAGGATCTTGTAGTCGACGCCGAGCGTGAGCGGCACCGCGACGCCGTGGTGCGCGAGGCGCCAGTCGGCGACGACCGTCTGGTTGCCGACTGGCGTCGGGATCTTGTAGGTCTGCGTGTCGGCGACGTACTGCACGCCGAGACCGACCCACGGATCGATCAGGGGAATTCCAGGGATGTAGACGTGGACGTACGGGCCCGCGTTCCACGACGAGCGCGACAGATCCTGGATGTTCGGGTTGGGCGACGTAGCGGACGCGTTGCGGATCCCGCCGTCGAGCCCGACCGACACGGGACCGAGCCGAACGCCGAGGCCGCCCTGGAACAAGAGGCCCCCGCCGTACGGAGAGGCCGCTCCCTTCCAGATGTCGTCCGGTGGGGAGCTCACGACGACGCCGGGATTCGGCGTGTATTCGACCGGCGAAGCGCCGCCTGCGGCCCCGTACGCCGGTCGGATGAAGACCTCGAAACCGGCCGCGGAGGCCTGCCGCTCACTGCAGAGGACGCCCCCGAGCGAGACCGCGACCGACAACGCCCCTAGGAAACTGCTCTTCAAACTCATCGTCGCGAACATAGACGAGGCATGCGAGACTTCGGAAGCCCGGATGGCCAACGACCCGAAGGTCTCGTCGGAGACGCCCCAGACCACACCGCGTGCGCTGTCGCCGCTCGGAACCCTGCCCGCCCTCATCGAGCATGTGCCGATCCCTCGTCTCGAGGTCGTCGTCGAGCGCGAAGGGGACAAGGCGAGCGGACGCACGATGCAGCTCGACGGCGGCACGCTGCGCGTCGGCACGCACCCCTCGAACGAGATCGTGCTCGCCGATCCGACGGTGAGCCGCTTCCACTGCCGCTTCACGCTCGAGAACCAGATCTGCCGCGTGCAGGATCTCGGCTCGCTCAACGGCACCTGGCTCCAGTCCACCCAGGGGAGCGATCCGCTGCGCATCCGCGATGCGGACGTCGCGCCGAACATCAGCGTGCGCGTCGGCTCTTCGATCCTGCACGTGCGCGCGGTCGATCCGGCGGCCGCGACGGACGTCCCGCCCTGGCCCGCGTTCGGCTCGCTCCTCGGTACCTCGCTCGCGATGCGGCGCATGTTCGCGCTCCTCGAGAAGATCGCGAAGGCCGAGTGCAACGTCCTCATCCAGGGCGAGAGCGGCGTCGGCAAGGAGCTCGTCGCGGCCGAGGTCGTGCAGCACAGCCCACGGCGCGACGCAGCGTTCGTCGTCGTCGACTGCGGTGCGATCGCGCCGAACCTCGTCGAGTCGCAGCTGTTCGGTCACGCGCGCGGCTCCTTCACGGGCGCCGATCGTGATCGCACCGGCGCCTTCGAAGCCGCGAGCGGCGGGACCATCTTCCTCGACGAGATCGGCGAGCTCGCCCTCGAGCTGCAGCCGAAGCTCCTTCGAGTGATCGAGGCGCAAGAGGTCCGTCGGCTCGGCGAGACGTCACCGCGCAAGGTCGA
>JBKJQC010000822.1:0-2500 GCA_046593995.1 Polyangiales bacterium | reverse complement strand
AGGCTGGGGCCCACGCGCTTGCCCTCGGAGAGGCGGCGCGCTCGCGCGTGCTCGCCGCCGGCGAAGGGGACGAGCCGGTGCTGCGTCGCGCGGCGCTGCCGGTGCTCGCGTTGCTCGCGAACGCCACCGGTCGAGAGATCGACGCGCTCGTGCGCGCCGTCCGCGATCCCGACATCGCGGAGGAGGCCGAAGCCGCCCTCGCCTCGCTCGGCGACGCGGTGCTGCCGACGTTGCTCGAGGTAGCGCGGCGCGGCGACGTCCACAGCCGCGCCGCGGTGCTCTCCGTGCTCCCGCGGGTCGCGCGCCACGACGCCGACGCGATCGACGTCCTGCGTGATGCGCTCCGCGATCCAGACCGCGAGATCGTCGCGGCGGCTGCGGCCTCGTTCTCCGCAGCGCTCGGCTCCGGTGTGCTCCCGAACGCGGCCGACGTGCACGCGCTCCTGCGCGTCGCCTCCGGGAAGGACGCTCCGCGCGGGAGCGCTGCGGCGAAGGCCTCGGCCATCGCGCTCCAGTCGCTGCGGACGCTCGCGCGCGTCCGACCGGCGACGGTCCGTCCGCACCTCGCGCACGTCGACGTCGCCGACGAAGAGGCGCCGGTCGTGTGCGCGCTCTTGGCCGTCGCGGGCGCTCCCGAGCATGTGCCGTGGCTCTCGCGCGCGGCGACGGCGCCGCTCGAACGGACCCGTCGCGCCGCGGTCGAGGCGCTCGGGCAGATCGGCGGCGGCGACGCAGCCGTCGCGCTCTCCTACGCGATCACCGACGAGGCCCCCGACGTCGCGCTCGCCGCGATCAAGGCGCTCGGGCGCGTGCGCGACGAGAACGGTAACGGGGTCGGAGTCGCCGCGCTCCGTCGCCTGATCGACGCCGGCGGCGAAGAGGTGATCGTCTCTTCCGCGGTGCGCGCGCTCGGCGCGACGGGCGAGGTGCGCGCGATCAACCTCCTGCGGCCCCTCTGCGAGTCGCCGAGCGTCGCCGTCGCGTGCGCCGCGCTGGAGGCAGTGGCCGATCTGCGCGCTCCGGACGTGCGCGAGATCGCGCGCGCGGCGCTCGGTCACGGGTCGAGCGTGGTCGCGCGCACGGCGCTCGACGTCCTCGAGACGATGCTCGATCCGTACGACAGCGCCTTTGCGGCCGACGTCGCGCAGGCTCTCGGTCACGCGTCGTGGGAGGTCCGTCGTCGCGCGATCGAGATCGTCGCGCGCCTCGATCCGCTCGTCGCGAAGCCGCTCCTCTCCTCGCGCGCCGCCGTCGAAGCTGATCCGGCCGTACGCGAGGCGCTCGAGCGCGCGACCACCGACGTGGAACGCCGCATGTCGCGGGAGGGGCGACCGTCGCGTCCTCCGCCGCCGAGCGTGCCGCCGCGCAGTGGGGAGGCGTGATGGCGTCGAACCGCCCGCTCACCCCCTCATCGCGCGGCCCGGGGACCGGCTCCGGGATCGAAGACGCGCGGCTCGCCGCCGAGGACTTCCGCGTGCTCCGCGACGTCGTGAACGACTACTGCGGTCTCGAGCTCGCGCTCGATCAGCGGAGCAGCGTCGAGCGGCGGCTCCGCGACCGACTCTCGATCCTCGGGATGGACGGCTTCTCCGAGTACGTCCGCTACCTCCGCTCGGACCCCGGGTCGCGCGCCGAGCTCGAAGAGGCGGTCGACGCGCTCACGACCAACGAGACGTACTTCTTCCGCGAGGACTACCAGCTCCGCGCTTTTCGCGAAGAGGTCATCCCGCTGCTCGCGAAGCAGGCCGCGCCGCGCAAACGGCTCGCGATCTGGAGCGCCGGCTGCTCCACCGGCGAAGAAGTGTACTCGATCGCGACGCTGCTCCTCGAGGCGCAGGAGCTCGCAGGTTGGGATTTTCGCGTGTACGGCAGCGACATCAGCAAGCGGTGTCTCGCGCACGCGCGGCGGGCCGTGTACGGCCCGAGCTCCTTCCGCGTGACCACACCGGAAGCGAAGCGACGCTGGTTCGTGGAGCGCCCCGAGGGGTGGCTGGTCGCTGAACGCGTCCGCCAACTCTGCCATTTCGGGCACCTGAATCTGCTCGAATCCGAGCGGGCGAGCGTCGTCGGACGCGTCGACGCGATCTTCTGCCGCAACGTGCTGATATATCTCGATGCCCGCTCCCGGAGACGGGTGATCGATCTCTTCCACGACCGCCTCTATCCTGGTGGCATCCTGCTTCTCGGCCACTCCGAATCCCTCCTCAACGTGTCGACCGAATTCGAGCTCCTTCACCTTCGCGACGACCTCGTCTATCGGCGCCCTGCGCCGACGGGCTTCGGGTACACGTCTCCCCGCGCCATGCGCGCCGCGGCGCCCGTCGCGCCGGACGAGCGCGATGCGGACGCCCGCGATTCGAATCGCCGCGATTCGACCGGTCGCTTTCGTAGGGGGCCTTCGTGAGCGATCCGCGAGGGCCCTCCTCGAACAGCTCCAACAGCAGCAGCGGCGGCGGCATGCGCAAGCTCCGCCTGATGGTCGTCGACGACAGCGCCTACA
>JBKJQC010000817.1:0-6924 GCA_046593995.1 Polyangiales bacterium | reverse complement strand
CCTCGAACAGCTTGGAGAGCGGGCGGCCATCGAGGAACTCCATGACGAAGTACGTTCTGCCGTCGCCGGCCTCGGCGAAGTCGGTGATGTCGATGATGTGCACCGAGCCGATCGAGCTCGCGGCCTGCGCTTCGACCTTGAAGCGCTCGACGGTCTCCGGGTCCTTCGTCGCCTCGCCGTGGAGCAACTTGATCGCGAACTTCTTCCCGATCGCGATGTGGCGCGCGAGATAGACGACGCCCATCCCGCCTTCGCCGAGGATGCGCTCGATCTTGTACTTGCCGCCGAAGACCTGGCCGACGTTCGCGTCGATGCGCGAGGGCGGGAGCGACGTCGCGGGATCCATCGACGGCTCGCGCGAGTACGGCACCGACGAGGCCGGCATTGATCCCGCGACCGACCCCGGGAACGAGCCCGGGACCGACCCCGGGAACGAGCCCGGTTGCGCTCCGGGATAGGACCCCGGCTGCGGCTCGTGCCCCGTCACCCCAGTGATCGTGGGCGACTCTTTCGAGAAGGGGGGAAACGGAGGATCGGCCATGTCAGCTCCAGAGCTTTCGGGCGGTGCGCGGGCTCAGATCTACCCTCGACCCGAGGTCCAGTCGACCCGGTCCATGAAATCTTTGCATAGCTGTGCTCTGCGTCGCCTCACGCACCGTACGCCCACCCATCGAGAAATCCCCAAAATGCCGCGCTTGGCTCGGGAAGCTCCCGAGGGGCCGCGCGGTTGTCCGAATGCACTGCGAACTTCGTTCCGCTCACCGACAACGGTCGGTCAGGCTGACGGTCTACGGTCTACGGTTCACGGCCCGAGATGGTCTACGCCGGTGCCGCGCCGCGGTTTCGGGGTGACGGCCCCTCCTCCTCTGGGGCAGATGCCCCCCCGGGCCGTCTCGTACCGTGAGCCGTAGACCGTAGACCGTCGGCCGAAGAAGCCTCGAAAGCAGCCATGGGTTTCGACTGGATCCTCGCCATCCGCTATCTGCGCTCGAAGAAGCGCGCCTTCATCTCCGTGGGGACGCTGTTCGCGATCCTCGGGGTGGCGCTCGGGGTCGCCGCGCTGGCGACCGTGATGAGCGTGACGGGGGGCTTCCAGAAGCAGTTCCGGGACAAAGTCCTCGGAGTGAACGCGCATGTGCTCGTGCTCAAGCGCACGCCCGAGTTCCACGAGTACCGCGTGCGGATGGATCAGGTCTCGAAGATGCCCGGCGTCGTCGCCGTCGCACCCTTCGTCATCAATCCGATGCTGGTCACGGCCGGTGATCGAACGGCGACCGGCGTCCTGATGAAGGGCGTCGATCCCGAGCTCCTCCCGAAGGTGCTCGACATGCCGAAGCAGATCATCGCGGGCTCGCTCGCGGGCATGCGGCGTCCGGGCGCGAAGCCCCCCGCGCGGCCGAAGGGCTTCTTCAGCTTCGAGGATCCGGTCTTCGACAAGCCGGTCCCGACGATGACGGTCCCGTCGCCGAACGGCACGCCGCCGTCCGCCTCGGGCTCGGCGCTCGCGCCGTCTCCCGCGCCGTCTCCCGCAGCTGGCGCCTCGCAGGGCGCCGCGTTCCCCGGCTCGATGAACCAGAAGGACTCGTTCCTCGAGCTGATGGAGAAGACGACGCAGGAGAAGAAGCTCGAGAACGAGAAGCTCGCGAAGGACGAGGAAGCGGACGCAAAATCGCCTCCGCCGGCCGCGTCGGCGGCGGCCGCGGCTTTCGCGCCCTCTGGCCACATCGAGCCGCAAGGCGGCTACTCGAGCAAGCTCCCCGAAGACGACCACGAGGACCAGGCCGTCGCCGCGGTGAGCAAGTCGATGGAGGTCTCCGACGCGGAGCTCCCCGGCGTCGCCATCGGATCGACGCTCGCGAAGGGGCTCGGCGTCTGGATCGGCGATCGCATCCGCGTCACATCGCCGGCGATCGGCTTCTCGCTCTCGGGCTCGACCAAGACGCCCGTCGCCCGTCAGTTCAAGGTCATCGCGATCTTCGAGGCCGGGTTCGATCAGTACGACTCGAAGCTCGTCTACGTCGACCTGTACGAGGCGCAGGCGTTCTACGACCAGGGCGACAGCGTCACCGGCATCGAGATGCGGGTGAAGGACATCGACCAGGCGCGCGCGATCCGGAACGACATCGAGAAGCTGCTCGCGAACGGCGTCTATCACGTCATGGACTGGGAGGAGCTGAACCACCCGCTCTTCACCGCGCTCAAGATCCAGCAGATCGGCATGAGCGCGGTCCTCGCGTTGATCATCGTCGTGGCGGCGTTCACCGTCATCGCAACGCTGATCATGATCGTGCTCGACAAGGCGAAGGAGATCGCCGTGCTCAAGGCGATGGGCGCGCGCAACGGCGCGATCCTGCGCGCGTTCCTCTATCAGGGGTTGATCATCGGCGGCGTGGGCACGTCGATCGGGCTCGGGATCGGGCTCGCGGTCTGTCGCGGGCTCCTCGTCTACGGCTTCCCGCTCGATCCCAAGGTGTATTTCATCTCGCGCCTCCCGGTCGAGGTGCGGCCGCAGGAGTTCATCCTCACCGGCCTCATCGCGATCGCGATCTGTCTCGTCGCCACCATCGTCCCCGCGATGCACGCCGCCGGGATACGCCCGGCTGAGGGCCTGCGCGCTCAGTGAATGCTCTCGCGCGGGGACGGCGGGCGCGACATCTCGGCGCCGCGCGCGATCGGCAACGCGAAGCGGAACGCCGTCGTGGCGAAGGGCTGGCTCTCGACCCAGATGCGGCCGCCGTTCGCCTCCACGAGCCCGTGCGAGATGTAGAGGCCGAGCCCGAGCCCCGCGCTGCCGCCGCGCCGCACCGAACGCGACCGGCGGAAACGCTCGAACACGGCGGTGAGCTCGGACTTCGGGATCCCGGCCCCGCGGTTCGCCACCGTCGTCTGCACCAGGTCTCCGTCCGTCACGAGCTCGATCGTGACCTCCGTCCCGGGATCGCCATACTTCACGGCGTTGGAGAGCAGGTTCCCGAGCACCTGCTCGTAGCGCAGCGAGTCGGTGAGGACCGCCGGAATGGGCCCGCGCACGCAGACCTGCACGGCCCGGTCGACGATCTGTCCCGCCATGCGGTCGACGATCTCGCGCACGAGCTTCGTCACGTCCGTCGGGCGCAGATGCAGCTCGAGCCGATTCGCTTCGAGCCGCGACATGTCGACGAGATCGCCGATCATCCGATCGAGGCGGTGCACGCTCGCGAGCACGTGATCGGCGCTCGCGCGGGCCCCGACGTGCTCTCCGCCGGTCGCGGCGGTGCGTCCGAGCAGCTGCGCGTGCGCCGCGATCGACGCGACCGGTCGGCGCAGGTCGTGCGCGATGACCGAGATCCACTCGCCGCGCAGCCGCTCGAGCTCCTTCTCCGCAGACACGTCCTCCATGACCATCACGGCGCCGAGCACGCGCCGCGCGGCATCCCGGATGGGCGCTGCGCTCACGACGAGCGGCACGTGCGGTCCGCCGTTGCCGAGCATCAGCTCCTCGCGGTGGGCGATCTCTCCTCGTAGCGCGCGCGCGGCGGGGGACTCCCGCTCTTCGAGGCGACGACCCCCGAGGGTCACGAACGGCAACGAGCTGCCTGCGAGCGGGTGGCCGAGCAGCTCCGTCACGCGCTGGTTCGCGCGCACGCGGGGTCGGTCGACGCCCTCGAGCAGGACGATGCCGACGGGGGAGCGGTCGATGACGGCGCGCAGCCAGCTCCGCTCCTCGGCGAGCGCAGCGGTGAGGAGCTCGCGGTCTCGTTCGGCGCGACGACGTTCGCTCACGTCCACGATCTGCGCGACGAAGTGCAGCGGGGTGCCGTGCGCGTCGCGCGCGAGCGAGACGTGTAGCACGGCGTCGACCACCGACCCGTTCTTCCGGATGTAGCGCTTCGGCATCTCGCAACGTGCGACTGCGCCGGAGAGGAGGCTCGCGACCGCTTCGAGCCCGGACGCGAGGTCCTCTCGGTGCGTGATGTCCTGGAAGCGGAGCCTCACGAGCTCGTCCTTGGCGTACCCGACCATCGCGCACAGCGCGCGGTTCACTCGCAGGAAGCGTCCGTCGAGGCCGAGCATGGCCATCCCGATCGGCGCCTCCTCGATCGTCATGCCGAGTCCCGCCTCGCCGACGGTCGGTTCGTCGCGGCCATCCCCGAGAAGGCTCGGCGGGTGTCGCACGAGCGCTTCGGACAAGCCCACGGCGGCGAGCTTTCCGAACGCGGCGAGGAGCGCGCAGTCCGCGTCCGTCGACGCCAGTGGCTCCGCGAACGCCATGCTGAGGACCATGATCCGCGTCGTCGCCCCGGTCACCACGAGCGGAATCGCCACGGACGTGCGGCAGCGGAGCTGGGCCAGGAGCTCACGGGTGAGAGCCATCTCTGGACTCGGTAAGGGCTCGACGCCGTCCAGACCGGTCACGATCGCGAGCCTCCGGGTCCGCGCGGCGCGCGCCTCCACCAGGCGTTCCGTCATCGTCACGCGCGCGAGTCGCGCTGCGATCGGCGCTGGCAGGCCCCGCTCCCCGACGAGCCGGAGCGCGTCATCGTGGGCGGCGAGCTCGCAGAGATGGCTCACCCTCGCGCCCAGCAGATCGATCGTCATCGCGAGCAGCGCGTCGATCATGCGATCGGGCTCGGGCTCACGCGCGATGAGCGTCACCAGCGAGACCATCAGCTCCGTCGCGCGTGCAGAGAAGCGCCCATTCGCGCCCGCAGGAGGGGATGGAGTGCGCGCTTCGTCCTCACCGTGGGCGATGTCGTGTTTCGCGCGCTCTCGCCTCATCGGGGTAAGTGCGCTGGACGCACACGACGGGCCACTTCCGCTTCGCGCAGGAGAGCTCAGATGATGTCGACCGTGAGGGACGTGGGAGCGCCACCGCGGACGAGGGAGAGCTCGAGCTTGGGCGCCGCGCCGAGCTTCGAGAACGCCTCGAGCGCCTGATCCGGCTTGGTGATGTCGAAGCCGTTGATCGACTTCAGCGAGTCTCCCGCCTTCAGTCCGAGCTGCGCGAGGACGTTGGTCGCGGGGAGGCCGAGGAGCTTCATCCCGACGACCTTACCGTCGACCATGTCAGGGGCCATCCGCACCTGCATGAAGGCCGCGGGTCCCTTGCTCATCAGCTCGTCGCGGAGGGCGCGATCGATGCGCACGTGCTTGTCGTCCACGCGCTCGATCCCCTTCGTCATGGCGCCCGCCACGGCCGTCGACTTCGCCGGCTCTTTTAGGGGCTCTTTCGGCGACTCTTTCGGCGGCGCGTCGCTCGTCGCGTCGAGGAAGCACGCGTCGCGACCGTCGTCGAGCCACACCTTGAGCCCCGTGATCGCGACGACCCGTCGTCCGCCGAGCAGCTCGCCCGGGTGGACCATCGGCCGCGCGAAGCCCACCGCGCCCGGGAGCGCGATGACGGCCAGCGAACGATGCGCATCGTCGGGGTCGACGGCCATCGCCACCACACGCGCACCCATCGTGCACGGGTGCGGGTCGATCACGCGCGCCGGCTTCACCTTCGGTGCGGGCTCGGCCACGACCAGCGGCTGCTTCGTCACGGGCTCGCTCGAGGGAGCCGTCTCCGGCGGCGCGACGTACGCGGTCCCCTCCGAGGGAGCGAAGTGGATGCTCGATGCGAGGCTCGCGATGGCGAGCGCGAACCCCGTCATCGCGCCGAGCGCGGAGACCGAGGTGATGGCGATGCCGATTCGACCGAGCACGGACGGCTCTAGAGCGAGCGCCGTGCCACAGGCCGACGTGCGAGAAACCCCCGCAAAACCGCGGGCGACGCGCTCGGTCAGCGCTGCCAGATTGTCAGCGCGGCCGGAAGATCACCGACAAGTTGTTCGCCGGCATGTCCACGACCTCGTCGAGCGCGAGGCGCTGCTTGCCGGCCGCGCGCACGACGTCGTCGAGATCGCGCACGCCCCACGACGCGTGCCGCGTGCGCAGGGAGCGGTCGAACGAGGCGTTGCTCTCCGCGGTGTGCTTCCCCGATCGCATGTACGGGCCGTAGAGGTAGAGGATGCCGGAGGGATCGAGCGCCTGTGCGCTCCCTTCGAGGAGCGCGAGGCACGCGTCCCACGGCGCGATGTGGATCATGTTGATGCACACGACGGCCTCGTACCCTGCGCCGAACCCGGAGGGGCGGTCCGACAGCGGCCAAGGCGTGCGCGTGACGTCGAGGTCGAGGGGCGCCGACACGTTCGACAGGTTGTCGTGCGCGCACCAGGCTTCGATGCTGGCGCGCGCGGCCGCATCGGGGTCGCTCGGCTGCCACGTCACGCCGGGCAGACGTTTCGCGAAGTACATCGCGTGCTCGCCCGTCCCGCTCGCGATCTCGAGGACACGGCCACCCGCGGGGACCACGCGCGCGAGCACCGCAAGGATCGGATCGCGGTTCCGCGCGGTCGCCGACGCCCACTGCCGCCGCTCGTCGCTCGTCCGAGCTGACACCTGCGCGCGCCCTTCGCTCATGCGCTACCCTGCACCACCCGATGACGGAAGGCACGCGCCGCTCGCGTCCGCGGCGGCGATGTCCTATTCGACGCCCATGACCTTCTCGACGATCTCCCCGCTCGACGGCGCACCGCTCGATCCGGTCGAGGCCACCGCGGCGGACGGTGTGGCGAAGCTCGTCGCTCGCGCGCGCGAGGCACAAGGCGTCTGGGCCAAGCGCTCGCTGTCGGAGCGCATCGAGGTCATTTTCAAGGTCAAAGACCGCGTCCTCGACGCTGGGGAGGAGATCGCGCGCGTGCTGAAGGCCGAGTGCGGCAAGCCCGAGGGGGAGTCGTGGACGGCCGAGGTGATCCCCAACGCCGATCTCGTCGAGCACTGGGCGGATCACGTCGAGAAGGCCCTCGCGCCGGAGGAGGTCTCGCTCGATCCCATGTCGTACCCCGGCAAGACGGGCGTGATCTACTCGGCGCCGCGCGGGGTGATCGCGCTCATCACGCCGTG
>JBKJQC010000739.1:0-10435 GCA_046593995.1 Polyangiales bacterium | reverse complement strand
CAGCCGGGGGGCGCGGACTATCCTCCGCGCGCGATGCGCTCGCTACCCGTCACGACCGAGACTCTGCCGAGCGCGCTCGCTCGGCGGACGGTCGCGGGCGCGCTCTTCGAGACCTTCGAGAGACCGCATCCGTCTGGAAAATCTGCGCTTCGCTGCACCGCGTGCGCGCACCGCTGCGTGATGGAAGAGGGGCGCACCGGCGCATGCGGCGTCCGCACGCACGCCGCCGGCGAGATGCAGGTACCCTTCGGCTACGTGGCGCGGAGCTACGTGCGCGCCGTCGAGACGAACACGCTCTATCACGTGCGCCCCGGCGCAAAGGCGCTCACGTTCGGCATGTACGGGTGCGATCTGCGCTGCCCGTATTGCCACAACCACCAGGTCTCGCAGGCGCTCCGCGATCCGTCGGATCGGCCCGAGCACCCGCGGGACGTCTCCGCCGCGGAGCTCGTCGATCATGCGATCGCCGAAGGGTGCGAAGTCGTCTGCAGCGCGTACAACGAGCCGATGATCACCGCCGAGTGGGCCTCGGCGATCTTCGGCGAAGCGAAGCGGCGCGGGCTCGTCACCGCCGTGATCACCGACGGACACTCGACGAAGGAGGCCCTCGCGTATCTTCGTCCGACGACCGACGTCTTCCGCGTCGACCTCAAGGGGATCACGCAGGAGCAGTACAAGACGCTCGGGGGGAGGCTCGACGCGGTGCTCGAGTCGATCGTGGAGGCGCACCGGCTCGGCTACTGGATCGAGATCGTCACCCTCGTCGTCCCCGGGTTCAACGACGCGCCCGACGATCTCGCGCGCATCGCCGCGTTCATCGCGGACCTCGATCCGCGCATCCCGTGGCACCTCGATGCGTTCCACCCGCGGTACAAGCTCGCGCACCTGCCGCCCACGTCGCCCATGCTCCTCGCGATGGCGGCGGGGAGCGGGTACGGGCGCGGGCTGAAGCACGTGTACGTCGGCAACGTCGGCGACGCCCTGCCCCAGCTCTCGGCGACCCGCTGCACCCGCTGCGAGACGACGCTCGTCGAACGACGCGATTGGACCTGCACACGGAACGCATTGGTCTCCGGCGCGTGCCCGTCGTGCGGCGAGCGCCCCGTCGGGTTGTTCGTCGCCGAGTAGGGCTCAGCGCTTGAGGTGCAAGAGCACTGCGAGCAGGAAGATCGTCGACACCACCAGCGCGCCGAGGATCCACCAGCCCGAGCTCCCACGCAGCGCCGGCGGCGTGGAGCTCCGTGACGCACGCCCGCTCGGCACGTGCGCGCTCGAGCGACGCATCGGGTTGACCGTGTCGCTCCGCGATTCGGCGCGGCGGAGTGCGAGCTTCGCTTCCGCGTTGGCAGGATTGGCAGCAAGGGCGGCGCGCCAGTCGCGGATCGCAGCGTCGAACCGGCCGGCGTCGCGCAGCACCGTCGCGCGGTAGACGAGGGCGCGATCGTTGGTCTTTGCCTCGGCGATCGCCGCGTCGAGCATGGCGAGCCCGCGCTTGTAGTTCGAGCGACCGCCGTGCCCGGCGATGACGACGCCGAGGAGCGCCTTGTACTCGGGGCGCGGATCGCGCTCGACCGCACGCGTCGCGAGGATTTCGGCGGCGTCGATGCTCCCCGCGCGGAGCAGGTTCTCCGCCTCGCGGTGATCGTCCGCAGCCCCGAGCGCGTTGATCGCCGTGCTCGTGCGCAGCGGATCGACGCCGAGGTTGAGCGACGAGTCGCGCATCGACTCGATCGGATCGAGCGGCGCGACGACATCGAGCGGCTCCGCGTGGCTGCCGTCGTCCGCGTGCCGCGTCAGGACCAATGCGTAGACGAGCGCTCGAATGGCTCGCTCGGGCGCGACGCTCGAGTGATAGAGATCGCGATACGTGAGGTTCGACGCGCTCCGCAGGCGCGCGACGATGGCGCGCTCGCCGTCGTCGAGCTCGAAGCGGTCGACGGCCGCATTCGGATGGAGCCGCGCGCGCTGCGACGAGATGGGCTCGAGGAGCTCGTCCATCCGGCGGCGATCGGGCCACGCGCGCGCGAGGGCGAGGATGCCGGCGAGCGCGTCGCAGGTGACGGCGTTGGTCGCGACCGGCTCCTCGAGGACATCGGCGTTGGAGTGGAACTCGTACGGCGTCGACTCCGGCGTCGCCGCGAGCGAGCGCAGGCGCACGAGGATCTGCTCCCGCAACGCGCGCAAGAGCACGCGCTTGTCGATCAGGCTGTCGGAGACGAGCTGCTTGCCGAGCGGCGCCTTCGCCGTCTGCGCTCGGAACAGCGCCGACTGCAGATCGACGTCGGCGAGGACGCCGAGCCGCACGAGCATCTCGCCGAGCGGCGCGATCATCTTCGCGGTGCGCACGCGCATCGGCGCGCCGTGGCCGAAGACGACGACGTCGTCCCCCTTCTCGCCGCGCAGGATGAGCGAGCCGGTGAGGCGATGGGAGAGCACGTGCGCGAAGAGGACGGGCAGCGGGAACAGCTCGAGCGTGCCCTCCGGAGGAGGACCCGTCGTCGCGCGTCCCTCGGAAGGACGCGGGCGCTCGAGATCGCCCTGTCCGCGCACGTCGGTCACAGCGGCTTCGCGTAGACCCGGTAGCGCTTGTAGACCTTGCCGCCCATCATCTTGATCCCGAGATTGACCGGTGCGTTGTCCTCGAGCGTCCAGGAGAGCTCGCCCCACTTCATGCCGATGCGCTTCCCGCGGTCGTTCATCTCGACGTAGAGCGCGGTCGAGAGCCCGCCGAACTTCTTCTGGATGCGGAACTTCTTCTTGATCCCGAGGAGGACGAGGCGCGCCGACGTCGGTCCCTTCACCTTGAGGCGATAGAGCAGCTTCGGCAGGCCGAGTGGGAAGAGCTTGCCGTCGAGGTCGCCGATCATCTCGTTGATGTTCGGGAGCGCGATGGAGATCGCGGCTGCCTCCCCCTCGACCTCGGCGATGAGCGAGAGGTCGGGGATCATGATCATGCTCAGATCCGCGGCCATCTTCTTCAGCTCGGGCTCGGTCATGGGGACGAAGCCCCAGTTGTCCTTCCACGCCTCGTTGAAGATCTCCATGACCATGCGGGTCTCGGATTCCATCTTCTTCTTGTCGAGCGTGCGGATCTTCACCTCGGGCATCGCCATGACCTCGGTGTGCGCCTTGCGCGCGCGCGTCGGCGGCTCACCCACGTCGTAGCGCCACGCGTAGAAGTCCTTCTCCTTCGGGAAGCCAGCCGCCTCGATGAGGCCGCCCTGATAGCGGCGGTGGTGCGGCATGAGGATCGCCGGCGGCGTGTCGAACCCTTCGACGAGGCACCCGAGCTCCTCGTTGATCGAGAGTGACAGCGGTCCGCGGATGCGCTTCATGCCCTTGCCGCGGAGCCAGTCCGACGCGGCGTCGAGGAGCGCCTTCGCGACCTGCGGATCGTCGATCGTGTCGAGGAAGCCGAAGAACCCCGTGTCGTCCTTGTAACGATCGAGGTGCTCGCGATCGATCTGCGCCGTGACCCGTCCGACGTCGACGCCGTTGCGGACGGCGATGAACGTCGTGCCTTCGGCGTGGAGGAAGAAGGGGTTCTTCTTCGGACTGAACCGATCCTTCATGTCCATGTCGAGCGGGACCACGAAGCACGGATCGTCCTTGTAGATCCGCCGCGCGACGTCGAGGAACCGCTGCGTGTCGACGCCGAACGGGACCTCGACGATCTTCACGTCGCTCGTGGAGGACTTCGTGGGGCTTTCGGTGGTGGGCTGCACGTCCATGGAGCGATCGGCATACCCCGGAGCCCGCGAGAAGAGAATCGCGGCCTGGGCCAATCTCTCCCCGCGGACTCGCATGGAACCCCGCGGCGAGACGATCTAGATCGCCTGCATGGCGGGACTCCTCGAAGGCAAGGTCGCGATCGTCACGGGCGCCGGCGGCGGCATCGGCCGCGCCGAGGCGCTCCTCTTCGCCCGCGAAGGCGCGAAGGTCGTCGTCAACGACGTCGGCGGCAGTCGCGGCGGCGAGGGCGCGTCGAGCTCGATGGCCGACGAGGTCGTCGCCGAGATCGTCAAGGCCGGCGGCAGCGCGAAGGCGCACTACGAGAGCATCGCCACCGCGTCCGGCGCCCAGAGCCTGATCGAGACGGCGATCGCTGCGTTCGGTCGCGCGGACGTGCTCGTGAACAACGCCGGGATCCTGCGCGACAAGTCGCTCCTCAAGCTCGAGGAGTCGCAGTTCGACGTCGTGATCGCGGTGCATCTCAAAGGCACGTTCCTCTGCACGCAGGCCTTCGCCAAGCAGGTCGTCGCCCAAGGGAGCGGCGGCCGCATCGTCAACACCACCAGCGTCTCGGGGATGCTCGGCAACTTCGGCCAGGCGAACTACGCGGCCGCCAAGGCTGGCATCTACGGCTTCACCCGCACCGCCGCGATCGAGCTGCAGAAGCACCGCATCACGGTGAACTGCATCGCGCCGATCGCGAAGACGCGCATGACGGAGGATCTTCCGATGATGCAGTCGGTGGACAACATGACGCCCGACCACGTCGCGCCCGCCGCGCTCTTCCTCGGCAGCGATCTGTGCGGCGAGAAGACCGGCCAGGTCCTCGCGGTCGCCGGCGCGCGGCTCTACGCGTACAAGGTCATGGAGTCGCCGGGGAAGTTCAAGGACGAGAACGCGGGCGTGTGGAGCGCCGAGGAGATCCGCGACCACTGGGACGCGATCTCGAAGTTCCCCGGCACCTGAGCGCACCTGAGCACACCTGATGGGGAGGAAGCTCGACTTCGCGCTCGGCGTCCTCAACGGCGCGATCGGCGATCATCTCTCGCGCACGGGCAACGAGCTCGCGACCGAGCTCGCGTTCGTGCGCGACGGCGTCCCGCTGGCGATGGACCGCGCGAGCCTCGCCGGGGCGTATCCGGACGCGACGCCCAAGCTCGCGATCCTCGTCCACGGGCTCATGTGCACCGAGTCGGTGTGGGAGCTGCCGGATAGCACCGACTACGGCTCGCGCCTCGCGATCGATCACGGGTTCACGCCGCTCTACGTCCGCTACAACTCGGGGCGTCACATCAGCGAGAACGGCGAGGCCTTTGCGCGACTGCTCGAGCGGCTCGTCGAGGAGTACCCGGTCCCCATCGAGGAGATCGTCCCCATCGGGTTCAGCATGGGTGGGCTCGTCGCGAGGAGCGCGTGTCACGTCGCGAGCGTCGAGAAGCTCTCGTGGCTCTCGCGCGTCCGACGCGCGTTCTACGTCGGCACGCCGCACCGCGGCTCTCCGTTGGAGCGCGCGGGACGCGTCCTCACCAAGGTGCTGCGCGCGATCCCCGACCCCTACACCCAGCTCATCGCCGACATCGGCGATCTGCGCAGCGCCGGCTTGAAGGATCTCGGCGACGCGGATCTGCGGCTCGAGGACCGCGCGCGCTGGGCGGCAACGTTCTCGCTCCGCGATCCGCGTCACCCGGTCCCGTTGCTCCCGGAGATCGCGCACTACCTCGCCGCGGGCTCGCTCTCGGCCGATCCGCGCCTCGCGATCTTCTTCGGCGACGCGCTCGTCCCCGTCCCGAGCGGTACCATGGATCACTGCGTCGACGTGGCGACCCTCGCGCTCCCACCGAGCCACGTGAAGGTGTTCCCCGGGTTCGCGCACATGCGCATGGCACACGACGTCGCGGTCTACGAGCAGATCAGCCGCTGGCTCGGCGGGGGATCGACGAGGGGAGCATCATGAGCAAGAACATCCGCATGCTGAAGGGGCTGAAGGCGCTCGTGCAGGACGCCGTCGAGCAGGGGTCGCGCGCGGTCGAGAAGATCCAGCTCGAGACCGCGCGACGACCGTTCGTCGTCCTCGAGCACATCCCGGCGATCGCCGGGCCCGCGAAGGTGGTGCACATGATCCACGACGCGTCCGTCGGCGTGACCCACGCGATGATCCGCGGGATCACTGCGCTCGTCGGGAAGACGCTCGACGTCGCGCTCGACGTCGCCGTGGCCACCGAGCCCGAGAGCACGGACGGCCTCAGCGCGCCCGATCGCCGCGACGGCGCGTGAGGCCGACGAGCGCGAGGAGCCACCACGGAGACATGCGCGCGCCATGCGGAGACGTGCTGCAGCCACCGTCTCCATCGCTCCCCGCGTCCTGAGCGCCCGGCGCGCAGATACAGCGTCCGCGCAGAGACTTCCAGGCGCACACTGATCGCTTGAGGTGCACCCGGCGAAGCCGTTGCCGCTCGAGGACGTGCGTCGCGGTGAAGGGAGATGTTCGCGAGGTAACCGCGGCCTCAGGCAGCGAGTGCGCAAATTTCCTCCACGCACCTCACCGCCGTGCCCCACGACATCCGGCGGCGCTGACAGTACGCCTCGTACGCGATCGCGAGGAACACGAGCAGCTTGCTCTCGAGGAAGCGGATGCGTCGCTCGTCACGCAGCCCGCGCAGCTGCGGGCCCTGCTCGCGGTAGAAGGCGAAGCAGCCCGGGCGCTCCTCCGGGCACACTTCGCAGAGCAGGAAGTCCATCAGCGACCGATAGCGACGCGCGCTCCTGCGCCCCTTGATCGCCTCGAACGCGTGCTGGCGATCGCTGTCGTCTTCGAGCCACGCCTCGACGGCGGGGAAGACGGTGTCGGCGCCGGTCAGGCCACCACAGACTTCGAGCGTGTTCTGTTGGAGGAGGAGCTGCATTGGATCGACCTGCGGAAGGAGGTCGACACGACCCGATCGGGAGTTGCGCCCGCGGCGATCCGCGCATGTTTTCGCGTTCTCAGGGCACGAAGTCCGCGGTCACCGCGTCGCAGCGGGCGCCGAGCGACATCTGCCTGGTCCCTGGCCGCGAGTGTCGACATGCGGCACCATCGCGGAATGCGCGGTCGGTCGAGACGTGTCGTCGCACTGTTCGCGCTCGCAGCGGCGACGAGCTCTGGCAAAGCGCTCGCGAAGGGACCGCCCCTCCCCGGCGAAGTGCTCGCGGCGTGCGACGGGAAGGCGAAGGGCGACGCCTGCACGGTGACGATTCACGACAAGCAGTTCTCCGGTACGTGCGCGCCACTCCCGGATGGGAGGCTCGCCTGCCGACCGAAGGGACAGCCTCCGCCGAAGCCGTGACCGCTGGTGATCCGCGCAGGCTCGCTCCGAGGGCGGATCGACGAAGGCCACGATCGTCGTCACCCCGGGCGAGACGCTGACCGTGGTCGTCGGAGGGGTTGGCGGCGGCTGCCCGATGGCCGCCGGTTTCAACGGCGGAGGCGCGGGAGGTGCGGCACCGAACAACTTCGGCGGTGGCGACGGTGGTGGCGCATCCGATGTGCGGCGCGGAGGAAGCGCGCTGACCAATCGTGTCGTCGTCGCTGCAGGTGGCGGAGGCACGAGGGGCTAGGGGGTGGGGGGCGGGGGGGGCACGACGACGGGGGCCGACGGCGCGGGCGGCATATACGCCGGCAAGGGAGGCTCACCCACCGCAGGCGGCGCGGGGGGAAGCACGAGCGGCGGGGTCAATGCGGGAAGCGCCGGAGGCTCGGGAACGGGCGGGGCCGCCGGCAGCGGTGCAGTCGGCGGCGGTGCCGGTGGCGGTGGGTGGTACGGCGGCGGTGGCGCGAGCGGCGAGACCGCATTCTCGGGCCGATCCGGAGGCGGTGGCGGAGGCTCGTCCTACGCACAACCGTCGGCCACCAACGTGTCGATGTCCGCGGGCGTGAGGACGGGGAACGGACAGATCGTCCTCATCTGGTGATCGTCTCTTGGCGCGTTCATCACTCGGCCTTGTGCAGCGTCTCGAAGCCGAGGCCCTTCTGCGCATGGATGCTCCGAGACCAGTGGCCTTCGAGCGTCGCGCCGCCGTCCGTGATGCGATAGGCGGCCACCCCGGCGTCGGCGCCGACCTCGCTGTATCCCACGGCCAGCACGTTCCCCTCGCGCACGCCGATGCCGAGGAACGTGCTCAGCGGCAGCCCGTGCCGACTGTACCGCAGCCGGTACTGACCGTTGGCCTCGCTGATCTTCACGTGTCCGTCGTACCGGACCTTGCCGGGGGTCTCCGCGGTCTTCGTCGCGTAGTTGCCAGTGAGGTCCTCGTCGCCGCCGAAGAGGATCTCCTTGCCGAGGGTCGTGTTGGTCCCCCCGAACCAAGCTCCGTCGAGCGAGTGGTCGGGCCCGACCAGGTACGAGACGACGCCAACCTGCGGCTTCGAGGAGAAACCAACTGCCAGGACGTCACCGTCGCGGAATGCGCGTCCGTGGACCGTGTCCTTCCCGACGGTGAACGTGATCTTGTACATCTCGCCGACGATCGGCTCGACCCTTGCGGTCCCGGTGTACGGCGCCTTGTCGGGTCCCTCGCCCGACAGCGTGTAGCTCCCGACGAGGTCGTACGAGGACGCGGGCGCCGGCTTCGTTTCGGGTCGCGGCTTGGTCTCGGTCTTCGGCGCCGACGCTTGATCGGGAGACGCGAGCAGCGCCGGGATGCCCGCGACCGCGATCGGTCGATACGTGTCCTTGGCGGCCGCCCCGACGACGCCGAGCAACATGAGGAAGACACCGAGACCGAGGCCCGCGAAGATCGGAGCGTGCGACGGCTTCTTCGGAGCTTTCGCCACGCCCTGCGGCTGCGCTGCGTGCTCGGGAGTCGCCGCCCACGCGGAGCTGGTGGTGTCCGCGAGCAGCGCGCCCGCCGGGCCCATCCGTACCGTCTCCACGGGTGCGGAATGCGCCTGGACCGTGGGTGCCCACGGCAGCTGCGCGGCGCCCTGGCCTGAGAGGAGCCGCGCGACGCGTTCCGCGGACACGCGCGCGGCGGGGGAGCCGAACGGAGCGAGCGATTGGGCGAGCTCCCCGACGTTCGCGAATCTGCGCTCGCGCTGCTTCTCCAACGCACGGTGGATGACCGCTTCGAGCGCCGGATGCGCGTCCGGTCGATGGGCACGGAGCGGTGCGGGCGGCTCGTGGAGCACGGCCGCGACGAGCTGCGGCATGCTGTGCCCGCCGAACGGCAGCGCGGTCGTGAGCAGCTGATGGAGCGTCACGCCGAACGCCCAGACGTCCGTGCGCACGTCGACGTCGCGCGCGGACACGAGCTGCTCGGGTGACATGTAGAGCGGCGACCCCATCGGGCCGGGCAACTGTGTCATGCCCACGCCGGTCGCCCCCGCCGCGATGAACTTCGAGATGCCGAAGTCGAGCACCTTGACCGTGCGGGTGCCGTCTTGTTGGCGCGCGAGGAACAGGTTCGCCGGCTTGAGATCGCGATGGACGATTCCGAGCGCATGCGCCGCCGCCACCGCTTCGAGCGCCTGGAGCACGTAGTCGACGGCCTCGGCGACGGGGAGTGGTCCGCGTCGTTGGAGGAGGCCCTCGAGGTCCTCGCCTTCGAGGAGCTCCATCACCATGTAGGGCTGCCCCGAAGGGAGCCGTCCGACGTCGCTCACGCGCACGACGTGCTCGCTCTTGAGTCGTGCAGCCGCGCGCGCCTCGCGCATGAAGCGCGTCACGACGTCGGGATCCTTCGTGCACTCGGGCGAGAGGAACTTGATCGCGACGCGCTCGTCGAGCTCGAGATGGCGCGCCGCCAGGACGACGCCCATGCCTCCTCTGCCGATTTCACCTTCGAGTCGGTACTTGCCGAGCAGGATGTCGCCGACGTCGAACATGCACCGGTTGCGTGCAAGTTGCGGGCTGCACGCGTGCGGCGGCAGCAGACTCGGCTCGTCCACGTTCAGACGACCGTGCCGACGCGCTCGAGCGCTGCGCACGGACGAGATAGCTCGGACCGGCTCAGCCCTCGACGAAGCCGCGCAGCCGCTTGGCGGTGCGCGGGTGACGCAGCTTTCGCAGCGCCTTCGCTTCGATCTGACGGATGCGTTCGCGCGTGACCTCGAAGTGCTGACCGACCTCTTCGAGCGTGTGGTCGCCCTTCTCGTCGATGCCGAAGCGGAGGCGGAGGACCTTCTCTTCGCGGGCGGTGAGCGTGCTCAGCGCCTCGCGGGCAGAGCGCTTGAGCTCCTCGTCGATGGCGGTGCCGTGCGGATCGATCGCGGTGTGATCCTCGACGAGATCGCCGAGCTCCGCGTCGCCCTCTTCGCCCATCGGCGTCTGCAGGGAGATGGGCTCCTTCGCGACGCCGAGGATGCCGCGCACCTTCTCGAGCGGCAGGTCGACGCGGCCGGCGATCTCTTCGGGGATCGGATCGCGGCCGAGCTCCTGCGAGAGGATGCGCGCGGCGCCGAGCACCTTGTTCATCGTCTCGAGGAGGTGGACCGGCAGACGGATGGTGCGCGACTGATCGGCGAGCGCGCGCGACACGGCCTGGCGGATCCACCACGTCGCGTAGGTCGAGAACTTGTAGCCGCGCTCCCACTCGAACTTCTCGACGGCGCGCATGAGGCCGATGTCGCCCTCTTGCACGAGGTCGAGCATGTGAAGCCCGCGGTTCTTGAAGCGCTTGGCGATGGAGACGACGAGACGGAGGTTGGCCTCGATGAGCTCGTCCTTGG
>JBKJQC010000497.1:0-3527 GCA_046593995.1 Polyangiales bacterium | reverse complement strand
CGGAGCGCGTGCGCGAAACGCTGTCGCGCGTGCACGGAAAGCGCCGTCGCTTCCTCGCGAAGTGCTATCGGGAGCTCGGGTATCCGCGTGGGGCGGCGGAGAGGCAGGCCGCGCTCGCGTACGCGACGTACGTCGGTGCGGTCATGCTCGCGGGCACCGCACCCTTCGACGACGATCGCGCACTCGCGAAGTTCGTCGAGCACGCGATCTCGACGCTCGTGTCTCGACCGACGTGAGCTCCGTCGTCGACCACGTCACGGGGGCGGGATGGTATCGGGGTCTTCCCCCCCTTCGTCCCCCTCGAAGAGTCCGAGCTGCTCGACGCCTGCGAACAACCACCCCAGCGGGATGCTGCCCTGGAGCGTCACTCCCGCCGCCGACGCGGCGAGCGTGGTCACGTCGACGGTCGCACCGTTCTTCATCACCGTCGCCGCGAAGATCCCTGCATCGGGCACGGCGTCGAGCTTCGGCTTCAGCGCAGCCGCGTGCTCCAGCGTGCCCGTACGTGCAGGGTCGAGCGCAGCATCGAAGACTTCGGTGAAGCAGGCGAGGCACGCGCCGACGTACAACGTCGAGTCGCGCAGCGCCCAGTACCAGCTGTCCTTGTCGGGCGCGGCTTTTTCCCTCGTGTCGAGTCTTTCGCCGATGGCGCCGAACTTTGTGTAGGGCACGATCTCGACCTTCATCGTGCCGCGTGCCGTCTTGGCGAACGTCTTCACGAGGGCAGACGCCGCCGCCTTGGCAGCCGCGGCGTCCTCGACGTGGATGCGTGCGACGAGCTCGCGACGTCCACCCCCCTCGGAGACGGTCGCGACGCCGAGGTCGCCGCCGAGCGTACGGCCGAGTGCGGCGAGCAGCCTGCTCGCTTCGCCGCGCGCCGTCGGATCGAACCCGACCGCGTCGAGCGCCACCTCGCCGATCGAGAGCGACAGCGGACCGAGCTCGTTCGGAACCGTCACAGCGCCTACGAAGTCGCCCTTTGGCAGGGAGAGGATCGCGCGGCGGTCGGCTGTGACATGTTGGGCGAGCCACGCCGAGGTCGCCCCCGTCGCGGACAGCTCGCGGAGGATGCGAGTGATCGTCGCCTCTCTCCGCTTCTCGGTCGGATGACCGGTGGCGATGACGTAGACGGTGGTCTTCGCGTTCTCGGGGCCGCGGAAGACCGTGTCGCCGAGTCGGGGGAGCGCGTCGGCGACGAGCTCGATGCGCTGGTCGAGCTCACGCGAAATCGACGCGAGGTCGAGCTGCGACGCGAGCCGCGCGACGCGCTGCTCGAATTGCGGCGACGTCGCCGGCAGAGGGAGGTCCGTCTCGAACGCGCGCTTCTGGAACGCCATGTAGTCGCGGAAGCACGTGCCCGCAGCGAGGCATGTGTACTGCGGCTGCGGCATCTCGTAGTGCCGATAGGCGTCGCCGTAGCGCTCGAACGCCGCGTCTTCGCGGTCGGACCGCTCGACGATCGCGCGTGCGAGGTGCTCTCGCGATGCGGCGTCGGTCGCCCGCGCCAGCTCGGCCCGGAACAGCGAAGCCGCCGTGCGGAGGTCGTCCCGCGGCTCGCGTCCCTCGTCCGCCGGCGCGCGGCCGCAGCCGCTCCGGCCGCACGATGCGACGACCACCATCGCGATCGCGAGCAGGAAGTGACGAAGCCTTCTCCGCGCGGGCCGCCTCGGGGCGGTGTCTTCACGCGAGGCCATTCACGTCGGGTATCGTGCTTGCCGGCCCGGCGCAAATTCGCCGAGCGCGGTCGCGATCGGGGCGGATCGGGAGGTCGGCGCCGCTCTGCAGATCCCTGATCGCTCACACCGTCCGAGTGTGGTCCCGCGACGACAGCGTGAGTGGCGCGCACGATCGTCGCGCTTCGGGCACACCTACGAATGACTAGGTCGAGGTGCCGAGGCCGCGACGCGCGCTTCTCCACGCACCCGCTCGACACGCCCGCGTGGCGCGGCCTGCGCAACATCATCCACGAGCTGCCGAAGGTCGTGCTATACAGGCGCGGGTGTTGGGCACCAGCATGACTGTGGCGCTGAGGAAGTCGCATCGCACGGGCCATCGCTTCGACTTCATCGACCCGGACCGCGCAGTCGCCGAGGGGCTCACCGAACGCTACGCGCGGCACGGCCTCCGCGGCCAGCACGCCGCTTGCACTCGGGGGCGTCGATGAAGGCGGTGATGCGAAGCGTGGCCGACGAGCAGGTCGAGGGTCGTGGCGGCGGCAGCCGGAGTGCGACCGGATCTTCGTCGAACCCGCTCGAAGAGTCGGCTCGGAGGGCCTCCCGTGTTCGGAGCGCCACTCGGCTCGTTTCGATCGTGATCCCCGTGTTCAACGAAGAGCGTTGGATCTCGGAGATCCTTCGGCGCGTGCAGGCGGCGGATCTGCTCGGCTGCGAGTACGAGATCGTCGTCGTCGACGACGGCTCGACCGACGGGACGCGTGATCTCTTGGCGAAGGCCGCGGAGCAGACCGCAATCCGCGTGTTCCTCCAGCCGGAGAATCGAGGCAAGGGCGCTGCCCTGCGCCGCGGCTTCCGCGAGGCACGTGGCGACGTCATCATCGTCCAAGACGCCGACCTCGAATACGATCCCGTGGAATATCCGGTCCTGCTCAAACCGATTTTGGACGATCGGGCGGACGTCGTCTTCGGCAGCCGCTTCCTCGGCGGCCCCCACCGCGTGCTCTATTACTGGCACTCCGTGGGGAATCAGTTGCTGACGATGCTGAGCAACATGACCACGGATCTGAATCTCACGGACATGGAGACCTGTTACAAGGTCTTCCGCCGTGAGGTCCTCGAGCGCATCGAGCTGGAACAGGAGCGGTTCGGGTTCGAGCCGGAGGTGACCGCCAAGGTCGCCCGGCTGGGCGCGCGCGTGTACGAGGTCCCGATTTCGTACGCCGGCCGCACCTATGCGGAGGGAAAGAAGATCGGACTGCGCGACGCGTTCCAAGCGCTGTCGTGCATCGTCAAATACGGCGTGCTCGCTCCGCGCCGCCCTATCGGGTCCAACGGTGGCGCCTGACAGCGAGCCGACCTCCGACGCGGATCGCCGGAGCCGCTCCGTCGTGGGAAGGCTCATGGCGGACCGGCGCGTTCGGTACCTGATCATCGGCTTGCTGGTCGCGGCGTTCAATCTCGCCGCCGCGTCGGTGCTGTTCGCGGCTCCCGCCCTCCGCGGAACCGGCCCCGGAAGGAACTTCGCGAACGCCACGGCGACCGAGGTGTCGTTGCTCTTCGCGTTCGTCCTGCACGCGAAGATCACCTGGGCACAGCGTCCTGCGGGCACGCTGCACATGCGCCTCCTGGCCTTTCACATCGTCTCCGGGCTCGGCATCGTCGCGCGCTCACTGACCTTCGCCGCGCTGGACTTCGCGGGCGTGAGCTGGCTTCCGGCCACGGTGCTGGGCATCTGTGTGGCCATTCCCTGCAATTTCGTCGGATATGATCGATGGGTGTTCCAGCGACTCCCCATCTCCGCAGAGCAGCCGCTCGGCGACGGCTGAATCAGCGACCTCGATTCTCGAACTC
>JBKJQC010000468.1:0-12762 GCA_046593995.1 Polyangiales bacterium | reverse complement strand
GTCCAGGGTCTAGGGTCTAGGGTCTAGGGCACGAGAGCAAGAGCGAGCCTCTCGCTTCGCCTCTCGCCTCTCGCCTCTCGCCTCTCGCCTCTCGTCTCCGACCCTAGACCCTAAACCCTAGACCCTAGACCCTAGACCCTGGACCTCTGCTACGTTCGCAGCCGCTTCCATGGCTTCTCGGACGATTCCGCTCGACTCCGTGCGCACCGACGGCTGGTTCGAGCGGATCGGCGAGAGCATCGGCAGCTTCCAGGCCCTCTGCGACATCGTCGGGGAGCGCTTCTTCGCGTTCTCGCTCGTCGCCGGTGTGCGCATCACGGCGCTGACGGTCGATCGACGAACGCCCGACGCCACGATCGTCGAGTTCATCGCAGGAGAAGAGGAGCCGCCGCGCAAGGTCTCGCTCCCCGAGTTCCGGCGGCAGCTCGTCGGCGCGCTTCTCACGACCGAGCCGTTCGGGCCCGCGCCCGTCCGCGAGACGGACGTCGACGCGATCCAGAAGCACATCGGCGTCCGCTACCTGCTCCTCGCCCCGATCTTCGGGATCAGTCTGCGTCGCCTCGTGTGCGACGAGAAGCAGTCGCTCGTCGTCGTCATCCGCGACGGCTTCGAGGAGACCGTCACCGCCGACGAGCTCCGCTCCGGCATGGGCGTGCTCGTTCGTCAGGAGCTCGAGCGCGCCGGCACCGGAGCGCGCGGCGCGATCGATCTCGCGAAGGTCGCCGAGGCCGAGACGGCGGCCGCCAAGGCAGACTGGTCGAAGGTGCTGTCGCTCCTCGGGAGCTGGCCCGCGCCGCTCGCGATCTTCCTCCGCACGCCCGAAGGTCAGGCGCTCGCGCCGGACGCGCGGCTCCTCATCGCGAAGGGCCTCGCGCTCCTCGGCACCGCGTGCGCGCGACTCGGCGAATCGCCGCAAGCGGAAGAGATCCTGCGGCTCGGGATCCAGTGGGCGGGCGAAGGCGCGCTCGCGGGCGATCTGTTCCGGCGGCTCGGCGAGGCGTATCTCACCGACGGTCGGCCCGGCGAGGCCATCGCGCCGTTCCGGCGTGCGCTCGTCTATGGCGCCCCTCCGAAGGACGTCGGCCCGCAGCTCGCGCGCGCCTTCATGCGACGCGGGAAGTACGTGAGCGCGATGGCGTGTCTGCGCAAAGCGCTCGCTGCCGGAGCGACCGAGCAAGAGATCGGCGTCGAGCTGCAGCAGGTCGAGCGCCATCTCGGCGTGCCGTTGACGCGTTGGCGCGCCCTCATGACCACCTCCGGCGCGACGGCGACGAGCGGACCGGCCGAGTAATCGCGCGCGCGTCGCGTGAGCGGGGCTCAGGCCGCTCTGGCCGCGGGCTCTTCCGGCGCGGCCGGCACGACGTCCGCGCCGATCACCGGCTGCGTGCGCGAGCGGTAGAGCAACCAGACGCCGACCGCGAAGAGGCCGAACGAGAGCCACTGCGCCGGCGTGAGCCCCGCGTAACGTGCGTCGGGGCTGGCGATGTCGACCGCCCGCATCGCATCCAGCGGAAAGCGGATCGGCGCGTAGACGAGGCAGATCAGGCCGGTGATCGCGCCGGCGTGACGTGGCTTGCGGGCGAACCACCAGGTGAAGGCCGCGATCGGGATCGTGAGCAAGAGCTCGAGGAACCCGAGGTCCAGCCGCGGCCCCGGCGGGTAGTAGAGGCCATCGGGGAACGCGACGGCGAGCGCCGAGCTGCTCAGGCGACCGACGTGGTCGTGTGCGACGGAGCATCCCGCGCGACCGAACATCCACCCGATCGGGAAGACCGTCGCGCACATGTCGCTGTACGGCATGATCGGCTCCTTCTTCACGTACGACCAGATGAAGGCCCCGACCAGCGCGCCGATGAAGCCCCCGTAGCTCGAGATTCCTTTCCACACCATCAACAGCTCGAGCGGGTTCCGCAGCGCCTCCGCCGGCCGGTACATCAACACGTCGAGCATGTGCGAGAGCACGAACGCCGAGACGAGGATGTAGCTCGCGAACGACTCCATCTTCACGCGGGAGAGGCCGCGTTGCACCGCGCGACGCACGCCGAGGAAGGAGCCGATCAGGACTCCCGTCGCGACCAGCATTCCGAAGGGGTGGAGCTCGAGCGGCCCGACATGGATCGCGCGGGCCTCGACGTAGGGCAGGGGCACGTTCGGATCTACGCCTCAGTGCGGGAAGGAAGGGAACTCGTCATCTTCGTCGTCGTCGTCGATGGTCGGCTTCTTCTCCTCGGGGAGTTTCTCGAGCTTCACCGGGAGGTCGAACGCCTTCTCGTCGCGGACGACGCGCAGCGTGACCTTCTTGCCGACGCCCGCGATCGACACGAGCCAGCGCATCTGCGACGAGTCGCGGACCGCGATGCCGTCGACCGCGAGCACGTGATCGCCGGACTTGAGACCCGCCTTGTCGGCCGGCGTCCCCTTGTAGACGCGGAACACGATGGCCCCGCGCTGCCCCGTCTTGTCGTCGAGCGGCGCGTCCTCGATGCCGACGCCGAGATACGCCCGGACGAGCTTCCCCTCCTTGATCAACGAGGGAAGCATCTGCTTCACCATGTTCACCGGGATCGCGAACGCGAGCCCCTGACCGGCCGCGTTGATCGCGGTGTTGATGCCGATCACCTCGCCCCGCAGGTTCAACAGCGGCCCGCCGCTGTTGCCGGGGTTGATCGCGGCGTCGGTCTGGAGGAAGTCGAAGTACATCTGGCCGCCCGAGAGCGACTTCAGCGGGACGTCCTTCGTGGTGCGTCCCTTCGCCGAGAGGATGCCCGCGGTCACCGTGTGCGAGAGGCCGAGCGGGTTGCCGATCGCGACGACCCAGTCGCCGACCGAGAGGGTGTCGCTGTCACCGAGGACGAGCGGCTCGATGCCCTCCGGCGGCTCGATCTTCACGACGCCGACGTCGGTCATCTCGTCGTTGCCGACGACCTTCGCGTCGACGCGCTTGCCGTTGAACAGCTCGACCTCGATCGAGCCGCCCGACACGACGTGGTTGTTCGTGAGGATCGTCCCCTGCTTGTCGATGATGAAGCCGGAGCCGAGCCCCTTCTGCTTCTTGCGCCCCTTCTTGTCCTTCATCGTGATGAAGATCGTCACGACCGCGGGCTCGGCGGTGCGTGCGAGGGGCGCGAAGCTGGCGGGCGCGCCCGCGGGGACGCCGGGCGCAGAGGGAGGGACGACGACGGGCGTGCCGGTCGCGATCCCGAGGGTCGGGCTCGGGACGGGCTTCGCCGAAGGGGGGAGCTCGGGCTCGTCCGACTTCTTCTTGGCCTTGCCGTCGTCGTCGCCGGGCTTCGGACATGCGCCGAAGCCCGCGACGGACGTCGCAAGCAGGAGCATCGCGGTCACGCGCGCAACGCCTCGTCCGGCAGACATCAGTCGATCACTCCTTCTTGTCCTTCTTGTCCTTGTCCTTGGAGACCTCGACGAAGCGGAGCCGCAGGTCGTAGAGGACCGTCTCGATCAGGCGCTCCTCCGAACCCGTCAGGTTCCCCTTCGTCTTCTCCTGGAGCATTCCGAGCATGTCGATCGTCTGACGCGCGAGCGCGAGATCGCGCTCCGCGCCCGGCTCGTCTGGCGTGCTCGAATCGCCCATGTGCACGAGCGCCGTCTGCGACAGCGACAGCACGAGCATGCTGAAGTCGATGGTCGGGAGCGACTCGGGCATCGCTCAGTCCTCGTTCGCCTCGTCGTCGAAGCTCCCGGCCGCGTCGTCCGCGTCTTCACGGCCGCTCAGCGACGTGTTGAACGGCTCGCTCTTGGGGGTCGCGTCCGGAAGGGCGGTCAGGTAGCCGTTGACCGTCTTCTGATCGAGGACGCCCTCGGTCACGTTCCGCTGGAGGACGCGCACGTCGTAGTGCCAGGGCTGCGTTGCATTCTGGAGGGGCTTCTTCGAAGTCGTACTCATGGGGATTTCCTCACTCGCTCACTCGCGCACCGTCACTGCTCGTCGTCCAGCTCGGCCGGGAGGGGCGAAGGTTCGCGTCCTCTCCGTAACCCCTTCCCGTGCGGATGGGTAGGTGGCGACGCCTTTGCGCGGCCCGCGACCTTGCCATCGGACTTGCTCATGGGCTTGCTCATGGGCTTGCTCATGGGCTTGCTCTGGGTCGGGTTCGGCGACACGTCTTGGGCGCCCGCCGAGGACACGGGCTCTGCAGGTGCCTTCGTCGCGAAGGGCTCTGGGTCCGCTGATTCGGGGTGCTCGCCTGATCCCGAGTGCTCGCCCGATTCCGAGTGCTCGGGCGCGAGCCTCAGCTGTTTGCGTGGGGAGAACTTCTTCGTACCCGTGAGCTCCTCGGCAGTGGCGGGCCGGACCGAACGGATCATGACGTCGAACTGTAACGTCTCGCCGGCGAGCGGGTGATTCGCATCGACGAGCACAGCGTCGTCGCTCAGTTCAACCACCCGGAGCCGGATCTCTTCCCCGCGATCGTCCTCGGCCTCGAATTCGTCGTCGAGCGCGAGCTCGTCGGGGAAGTCCTCCCGGTCGACCCATTGCTCGAGCGCGGGATCGTGCGATCCGTACCCTTCCTCGGGCGGCACCACGACCTCGCGCGTCTCGCCGGCGCGCATGCCGACGAGGGCCGCCTCGAGACCGGGGACGAGCGAGCCGTACCCCCAGACGAAGCCGATCGGGCGACCTCCCTCGTCGTCGGTCGCCTCGATGACGTCGCCGTCGTCGTCGTAGAGGACGTAGTCGAGGACCACGTACGTGTCCCTGCCGATGCGGTGCTCGAGATCGGTCATGACGGTGGCATCACGGGGGAGAGCGCCCGAAAACGGGTGCGCGGCGTCATGCATACCGCGGAACGGACGATCCGCGAACTCCGGATCCTCGGGGCGAGCGCGAACGGCGACCGGCTCTGCTGTCGAGGAAATACCTTGCTCGGGACGTCGCACTTCACAAAGCTGTCACACGGGTTTGGCCGCACCGATTCCATCGACACGCCCGTCTCGCGACGGGGAAAACGCGCGCCGGGACGAGGCCGAGGCGGGAGGGACGCGCGCGCGCTGGCGACCGAAGGCTCAGGTCCGCGCGCTCTTCCCGCAATCCGGCGAGGGCGCCGACAAGGAGGGCGGCGTCCAGGTCTCCGACTGGGCGTCGGCGTTCGGGGATCTGTCGCGCCAGGCGCTCTCGCGAGGAATGGACGGCGTCGGCCCCTCGGAGCTCGTCGAGTGGCGCGTCCACGACAAGACGCACCTCGAGTTCGCGATCGACTATCCCCTCGCGACCGAGGAGCAGACGCGCATCTGGGAGTCGTACTTCTTCGTCCCCGAGAGCTTCCGCATCCACGACGCCACGTACAGCAAGAAGGCGATCTACGAGGATCTGCAGTCGTACGTCCGCTACGCGGTGCCGGATCTCCCGTTCGAGGAGCTCGCGCGCTCGGCGCCGGGCGCATGGCTCGATCGTGTCGCGACCGCCCTCGAGCGCGCCGACGGTGCCGAGGACGGAAGCGACGCCGCGAAGGAGGCCACGCGCACGCTGCGTCTCTGGTGCTGCCTCGTGCGCGGCTCGGGGCTCCTCGCGATGCGCGCCGTCGAGACGCACCTCGACGTCTCGCTCGATCCCACCAACCTGCGACGCGATGCGCTCGCCTTCGTGGTGAGCTGCAACGGACTGTCGCGCGGCTTCCACGGGGTCGTCGAGGGCGCGCTCCGTCGCGTGCTCCCCCACGAGGTCGAGTTCGCCCTCCGCTGGTGCGAGGAAGCGACCTCGCTCGCGATCGAGACGCTCTGCGCCGACCTCGCGATCAAGCTCGAGGAGAACGCGGCCGTCGAGGCGGTGCTCCCCGATCTCGCCGAGCAGGTCGCGGCGCAGGCCGTCGCCGAGGCGCGGCACCGCGCAGACCGCGGCTACGACTCGGTGGCCCGCGCGGGCGCCACGGAGCGGGACGTCGAGCACCTCGAGTTCCGTCGTCACGTGCTCAAGCGCTTCACCGCCTCGGTCCTCTGGCTCTCGCTCGAGATGCGCGAGGGCGCGGCGTGGGTGCTGCACATCTTCTACGCAGTCGCCGCCGCCGTCGCGATGTCCTTCGCGGTGTTCGCCGCCTTCGGGACGAGCCGCTTCTCGGACGACGTCTTCCGCGGCGCGATCATGGTCGTCATCGCGTACGCCGTGAAGGATCGCATGAAGGCGCTCCTCCAGGACCGCTTCAACAAGTGGATCTCGGCGCGCTTCCCCGATCGCCGCTGGGCGATCCACGATCACGAGCGGAACCGCGAGGTCGGGAGCGTCCGCGAGCGCGCGGGCTTCGTCGCCTTCGACCGCGTACCGGAGCCGGTCCTCGCGAAGCGTCGCCTCACGCGCGAGCACTCGCTCGAGGAGTGCGCCCGCCCGGAGCGCGTGCTCTGGCACGAGAAGGTGATCCACGTCGCGCCGTCACAGGACGAGACCTTCCCGATGCTGACGGAGATCTTCCGCCTCAACATCGCCCACTGGCTCGCGCACACCGACGATCCGAAGCGCAAGGTGCTGTTCGCCGATCCGGACGACGCGAGCGTGTATTCGGCGATCGCGCGTCGCGTGTACAACGTGAGCGTGGTCTACCGTCTGCGCGGCGCTTCGGACGACACGCCGTGGCACCGCATCCGCGTCGTCGTGAGCCGCAAGGGGATCCTGCGCATCGAGCCGATCTGTTGATGATTCGATTCGCTTCGTGAAACGCCTGAGCGCGTCACTTCCCTGCGGCGGCCCGTGCTCTGGTCTCTTTGAGCAGGGTCTCGAGATAGGCGCCGAAGCACGGCCAGCACTCCGTCTTCTTCGCGGGGCCGCAGGTCGGCTTCGCCATCTCTTCGAGCGTCGGCAGCGCGATCGCGTCGAGTGACTTCCGATACTTCTCGGTGACGGCCCGCTTCGCCATGCAAGTCGGCGCGGCCTTCAGCTCGATCGCAGCCTTCATGCCGGGCGCGAGGCCCTTCGTGAGCTTCGGATCCCGCAGCGCGCGCGACGCACGTCCGCGCGCCGCCGCGACGCCGCGATCGCTCCAGGCGAAGTCGTAGAGCCACTTCGCGCCGGACGTCCCCATCGGGCCGAGCAGCACGGTGACCGCTTCGTCCGACGCCTTCGGATCGGCGAGCGCGTCCTCGAAGATCGCGCCGAGCAGCGGATCGTTCGCCTCGCCGGGAGCGATGGCCACGAGCTTGCGGATGGCGGCGAGCGCGTCGAGCGGGCGCTTCGCCTTGCCGTATCCTTGCGCGAGGGCGCGGAGGATCGCCGGGTCGGACGGGTTCGCCTGCGCGACGGCCTCGAGATCCTTGATGCCGGCCTCGACCTCGCCCGATGCGATGCGACCGAGCGCGCGGAGCGACTGCTCTTTCAGGTCGGAGACGGGGATCACCGAGCTCGCGGCCGGCGGCGCGCTCGATGCGGACGCGGACACGCTCGGCGGCGGGGTCGTCGTCGGTGCGATCGTCCCCTGTCGCAGCATGAAGACCGCTCCGGCGGCGACCCCTAGCGCGAGGACGGCGATCACCCACGGGACGCGAGACGCGCGCGGCGGCGGATCGAGGACGAGCGGCTCCTTCGTCGACGGCTCGGCCGTTGGCGCGACGCGCGGGCTGCTCAGCGGGATCGGCTCCGAGAGCAGGATCTTGCTCCCGCTCGGGCGCGAGTCCGAGCCCTGCGGCATCGGGTGCGCGCCGCTCAGATCGCCCCGCTGCGAGGGGTGCCGCGTGATCGGCATCGGCGCGTCGAACCCGAGGTGGAGGAGCTCCTCGGAGACCTCGCGCGCGTTCGCGTAACGGTCGTCCGGGCTCTTCGCGAGGAGCCGCGTGACGGCGCTCTCGACCCCGTCGGGGATGAACTGATCCTTCGGCGCGCGCTGCGAGAGCTTCGGGATCGGCTTGCTCACGTGCGCGCCGAGGAGCGCGATCTTGTCGACGTCGTCGTACGGGCGAGCGCCGGCGCACATCTCGAAGAGGAGGATCCCGCAGGCGTAGAGATCGGCGCGTCCGTCCACTTGATGGCCGAGCGCCTGCTCGGGCGCCATGTACTCGGGGGTGCCGTAGACGGTGCCGGCCTTGGTCAGCGGACGCGCGTCGTTCGCGCGCGCGCTCGATGCGATGGAGCCGACCGGCACGCGGGCGATGCCGAAGTCGAGCACCTTCACGAACTCCGGGTCGCCGTCCTTCTCGACGAGGAGGACGTTCTCCGGCTTGAGGTCGCGATGCACGATGCCGAGCTCGTGCGCGCGGCCGAGCGCGCCGAGGATCTGCATCATGATGTGCACCGCTCGCGCCGGATTCAGGAAGCGCTCGCGCTGGAGGACGGTGCGGAGATCGACCCCCTCGACGTACTCGAGGACGAGATAGAACGAGCCGTCGGCGAGCTTCCCGAAGTCCGTCGCGTTGGCGATGTTCGGGTGCTCGATCGCGGAGGCCGCCATCGCCTCGCGCTCGAAGCGCGCGACCACCTCGTCGTACGTGGAGAGCTCTCGGTGCAGCACCTTGAGCGCGAGACGCTTGCGCATGTGCAAGTGCTCGACGCGGTACACCGAGCCCATGCCGCCTTCGCCGATCAGGGCCTCGACGCGGTAGCGGTCGGCGATCACGGTTCCGACGAGCGGATCGCTCGTCTCCAGAGCGGCGGTCGCGCCGCCCTTCGTCTCCCCCTCGCCCATTCGCGTCGCCACACTATCACGCCGAGGCTGTCAGACGTTCTGCGCGAGCGTGCGAATTCTCTCTTCGCGACGGAGCCGCGCGCGAGTGGACGTGCGGCGTCCGTGCCGGAGTGCGGACCGTCAACGATCCGGCGCGCTGAGACGCCCCTTGAGCGCCGAGGCAGCGACCACCAACGGGCTCGCGAGGTAGACCTTGCCCGGTCCGCTGCGGCCTGGAAAATTACGGTTGATGGCGCTGATCGTGACCTGATCCGGCTTGTCCGAGACGCCGGGCCCCGCCTTGATGCACGCGCCGCACGACGGGTCGACGAGCTCGGCGCCGGCCTTCGCGAAGACTTCGAGATATCCTTGCTCTTCCGCGTAGCGGCGAATGCGCTGCGATCCGAATTGGATGTAGAGCTGGACACCATCGGCGATGCGCTCGCCGCGCTCGACCGCCTTGCGCAACACGGACGCGTACATGTCCATGTCGGCCTTCTTGCCGCCGGTGCACGAGCCGCCGTACGCGATGTCGAGCCGCACGTCGGGCGACGTCTCGAGCAGCTTCGAGAGCGGGATGCCGTTCCGCGGATCGCCGGGGGTCGCGACCATCGGCTCGACCTGGTCGAGATCGATCTCGAAGGTGGCGAAGTAGCTCGCGTCAGGATCGCTCGTGACGATGCGCTCGCGAATGGATTCCTTGTCGATGCCGCGGAGCTCGTGGAGCGCCTCGACGAGCAGCTCGTCGGCCTCGATGACGCCGGTGAACCCGCCGGCTTCGACGGCCATGTTGGTGAGCGTGGCGCGCTCGTCGAGCGGCATCGCCGTCACGCCCGGCCCGCGGAACTCGAGCACCTTGCCGATGCCGTCACCGCCGCGGAAGAACGGCTGCGACAGGATGTGCAGCATCACGTCCTTGGCACAGACGCCCGGGCGCATCACGCCGCGCAGGACGAACAGCACCGTCTCGGGTACGCGGACGCGGACGTCGCGCGTGTACCAGGCGTTCGCCATGTCGGTCGAGCCGACGCCGAACGCGAAGGCGCCGAGCGCCCCGCCCATGCAGGTGTGGCTGTCGGTGCCGGCGATCACGTGACCCGGCAGCCCGAGCTCCTCGATCACCATGTTGTGGCAGATGGCCTCCGAGCCGACGAGCTTCCCATCGCGGTGGACCTCGCCGTAGAGCTTGAGCCCCATCGTGTCGGCGAACTCCTGCTGCACGTCGGCGAGCTTGTTCGCCTGGACGTCGAGCCCCATCTCGCGGTGCGCGCGCGGCATCACCAGATCGAGGAACGTGAGGTGATCGCGGAACGCGAAGACGCTCTCCGGAGCCTGCACCTTCTCGCCCGGGAAGCCGCTGCGGAAGAGCGCCGCCGCCATCGGGGTGACGTACTCGTGCGAGAAGCGCACGTCGGTGCGGATGAAGAGCGCGTCACCCGGCTTCACGGCCTCGACGCCGAGCTTGCCGTTCTTCGCGTCGGCGACGGCGTGCGACGCGATGATCTTCTCGACGATCGTCATCGGCCGCTCGGGCGTCGAGAGGGTGGGGGACGCGATCGCGCCCGACATGCGCGCGCGGTTGTAGGCGAAGAGACCGCCGGCCTCGACGATCGACGCGCTGATCTCGTCGAGCCCACGCGTGAACTCGCTGACGGGGATCTTCTCGCCGGCTTTGATCCGATCGATCACCGAGAAATCGGTCGTGGTGTAGAGGCCGATGTTCTGGCAGTTCTGGCCGTAGATCTTCTCGATGCTCTGCGCGACGACGAGCTTCACACCCGCCGCGAGCTCCGCGAAGGGCGCCTGCTCGCGCGACGAGCCGCACCCCTTCGAGCGCCCGCTGACGATGACCTGGAAGCCGCCCTTCTTGATCGCGTCCTGCGCGATGACCCCACCCCGCAGGCCGACGAGGGCGTACCGAGCGAGCGTCTCGTCGTAGTAGTAACAAACCCAGCCCGGGGTGATCTCGTCCGTCGAGATGCTGTCGACGAGGCTCATCTCCGGAGCAGACGGATCCCACGCCAGATCCTCACCGGCGAGCTGCTTCGCGATCAGCGCCGGATCCTTGGTCAGGTAGAGGACGCGACCGGTGATGTCGAGCGTGCGGGGGGCGGCAGTCTGAGAACCAGTCTGAGCAGTCTGAGAAGTGGTCATCGGGATCTCGGGAAGGGGCACGCACCTTAGGATGCTCGAATCCTGGGGTGCAATGCATGCTCGTGGCGATCTCGCGGTGATCGTGGCCGCCGTTCGCAGGGCCATGGCACGTCCCGCGACGCTTGCAAGCGGCTGCCGTTCGGCTAGAGTCCGCGCCCCTCACATCGCGCACGGGCGCGTTTCGTTGGGAAACGGAGACATCTCGGCAATGGCGAATCGGGCGATCTGGTCGATGCGGAAGCGGCACGAGTGGCTGGGCAAGCCCCTCAAGGCCAAGAAGATGAAGCGCTCCGGTCGCCTCCGTTGCGGTCTCCAGGACGCGCTCGACCGCAAGGCCGGCACCGAGCCGGACAACGCGGCCTCGAACCAGTCCTGAGCAGAGCTCGCACCCCCGAAGCCCGAGCGACTCGCATCGCTCGGGCGTTCGTGCTTTTGTCTGCGTTGTTTCTGCGTTCGCGACGGTGGCGGAACTGGCATACGCACAGGGTTTAGGTTCCTGCGCCGCAAGGCTTGAGGGTTCGAGTCCCTCCCGTCGCACTCCTCGGTTTTCGTGCGCGCCATCTTCACTCCGGCGTGACGATGATCCGGTGCCCCGTCGGGAATACCGCGACCATCTCCAGTTCGGCGCCGCACGCCTCGAGGTAGCGCCGGAGCGTCGAGACGAGGAAGTCGTCGCGATGCTCCAGGCGCGAGAGCTCGGCCTGCGCGATGCCCGACGCCTCGGCGATCTCCACCTGCGTCTTCCCCGATGCCTTTCGGAGCGCGGCGAGCGACATCTTGATCCCATGCTTGTGGCGTTCCAGCGGACCGCGCCGGATGACGCGCGCCTTCGACATGTCGAGCTCGGGGATCTCGGCGAGCGACTCGGCCGAGGGCCCGTACTCCCGCGGCGAGGAGCCGGGTGCCCCCCGTTCCATCTCCGCGGGGCGCTTCGGTGCGTTCTTCGTTGCCATGGTGCTCACCCGTTCTCGTAGGCCCGGCGCTCGGCCGGGGTCGCGCGACGTGCGCTGATGATGCGGATCGTGTCGTCCTCGACCTCGATGTGAACGACCATCAGGATGCGCGCAGCGGCGGAGAAGCCGATTGCGACGCTGACCCCGACAGCCGCGCCGTCGTCGAGGACCCGAACCATCGGGTCAGCGAGGACGGTGGCCGCTTCGTCGAACGAGACGCCGTGTTTGTCGACGTTCGACGCGGCCTTCACGTCGTCCAGTCGAAGCCGTCACCATCGAAACAATATGAGCACGACATCATAAGGCGCAAGGGGATCCGAGACTGGCCTACCGACCGACGTTTCCGACGTCGATCGCGATGGCGACAGTTACTCTGGCAAGGACGACTGCGACGATGGCGATCCCTCGTGAACCCGGAGGCGATCGATCTGCCGAACGGGAAGGACGACGACTGCAGCGGCAAGGCCGACGACGCGCAGCTCGGGACGATCGACGGCGTCGGGACGCCGCTCGCGCGCCAATAGGGGGTGCAGACGCAGTGGGGCACGGTGCCGCCGCGGCACGGCTCCGCGATGCTGGCGCTGTCGACAGGAGCTGCGCGTCTGCCGGGGCAGCCCGACTACTCCATCCGACGCGCGAGCCTATCGCGGAACGCGCGTCATCCTCGGCCGATGAGCTCGGCGAGGGCCTCGACCCCCTCGGTCACGTGCCGACGGAGCGAGCTCACACCGACGCCGAGGCGATCGGCGGCGTCCTCGCGGGTGATGCCGGCGGAGTCGACGTAGAGGAGCCGCAACGCGCGGCGCGCGCGCTCGGGTTCGACGCGGTCGATCTCCCCGACGAGGTGCGCGGCGAGCGCGTGACCGATGGGCTCGACCCGCGCGCGGACTTGCACGGCGGAGAGCGCGCAGAGCGGGCTGTCGCTCAGGCGCGCGGGAGTGGTCAGTCGCTCGAGCGCGTCGCGCAGCGCCGGCAGGAACCCTGGGATCGGTGAACCGATGTCGGGTGGCAGACCTTCGTCGAGCAGGAGCGCGCGGTGGACGAAGGCGTCGAGCCAC
>JBKJQC010000273.1:0-7166 GCA_046593995.1 Polyangiales bacterium | reverse complement strand
CCGAGCGCGATCGCCGGCGTGGGCATCGCGCGCACGTTCCAGAACATCCGGCTCTTCGCGTCGATGACCGTCATCGACAACGTGCTCGTCGCCGGCGAGCTGAAGCGCAAGGCCAACCTGCCGGCCGAGATCGTGCGCACCAAGAGCTACTGGGAGGACCAGCGCTCGCTCGAAGAGCGCGCGCGGACGCTGCTCTCCGAGATGGGCCTGCTCGACGTGGCCGATGTGCCCGCGACGTCGCTCCCCTACGGCTCGCAGCGGCGGCTCGAGATCGCGCGCGCGCTCATGCTGCAGCCGAAGCTGCTCCTCCTCGACGAGCCCGCGGCCGGTCTCAACTACGGTGAGGCAGAATCGCTCAAGGAGCAGATCCGGAAGTTGCGCGAGGACTACGCGCTGACCATCATCCTCGTCGAGCACAACATGCAGGTCGTGATGGGGGTGTGCGAACGGATCCACGTGCTCGACCACGGAATCACGATCGCCGAAGGCTCCCCCGACGAGGTGAAGCGACACCCCAAGGTGATCGCCGCCTACCTGGGCGACGACGCCGAGGGCGCCGAGGCCGCGGACGCATGAGGACCGCACACCCGTTGCGTCCCGCGCCCGACGCGAAGTTCGCCGATCCCGCGACGCCGCTCCTCGCGGTGAAGGAAATCGAGGTCCGCTACGGCGGCATCCGCGCGCTCGAGGGCGTATCGCTCGACGTGCGCCGCGGCGAGGTCGTCGCGCTCATCGGCTCGAACGGCGCCGGGAAGACGACGACGCTGCGATCGCTCGTGCGGCTCGTCCCCTGGGCGTCCGGCGGTGCGACGTTCGGCGGCGTCGATCTCGCGCCGCTCGGGACCGAGGAGGTGATCGGGCTCGGCATCTCGCTCGTGCCCGAAGGGCGCGCGATCTTCCCGAACCTCACCGTGCGCGAGAACCTCGAGGTCGGCGCGTTCCTCCATCGCGACAAGGCCGCGATCGCCGAGACCCTCGACGACGTGGTGAAGCTCTTCCCGCGCCTCGGCGAGCGCATGAAACAGGAGGGGGGGACGCTGAGCGGGGGCGAGCAACAGATGCTCGCGATCGGCCGCGCGATGATGGGCCGCCCCGCGCTCCTGCTCCTCGACGAGCCTTCGCTCGGCATCGCGCCGAAGCTCGCACGCCAGATCTTCGAGAGCATCCGCGCGATCGCGGTCTCCGGCGTCACCGTGCTCGTGGTGGAGCAGAACACGCGGCTCGCCCTCGACGTCGCGGCGCGCGGCTACGTCCTGCGCACCGGCGAGGTCGCGAAGACCGGCAGCGCGAAAGAGCTCCTCGACGATCCCCTCGTCCGCGAGGCCTATCTCGGAGGTTGACCCGTGGGTGAAGTCGCGCGCAGGACCGTGCGCACGTTCGTCGACGTCGCGCGAGATCTCGGCGTCCCGTTCTCGGCGCTGATCGTCTCCACGTCGCTCTCGCAGGAGGAGCTGTTCCTCGCACGCGCGATGGACTGGGCGACGTTCGTCACGCTGCACGACAACCTCGCGCGCGCGCTCCCCCAGACGGGACGGGTGCGCACGCTCGAGGACTTCGGCGTCGCGATCGTGCGCTCGCCGAGCTTCGCCTTCCTCCGCCGCGTCGCGCGTTTCCTCCCGAAGGTGCGCCACCTCTACGCGGTCGCGGAGGCGTGGCTCGGTGCGCGGTCGTATCCGCACTTCGACATCGTCGTGCGCGACGAGCCGGACGGGCGACTGCTCGTATCGCTCGACCTCGCGCGAACCTTCCCGGACACGACGAGCTTCTTCCGGGTCGTCGCCGGGATGCTCACGCACCTCCCCGAGCTCTTCGATCTCCCTCCTGCAGTCGGCGAGCGCGTCGTCGAGCCGCACTCGATGCGCCTCTGGCTGCGCCTCCCCGAGGATCACTCCGCGTGGTCTCGCGCGACGCGCCGTGTACGCGCGTTCCTCCGTACGGACCGGCTCGTCACGGAGCTCGCGTCCCAGCAGGCGATGGTCGAGGCCAGCGTCCAGGCGCTCGACCGCACGCGCCGCGAGTTCCGCGACGTGCTCGAGGCGATCCCCGCGTGCGTCGGCGTCCATCGCGACGGCAAGTTCCTCTGGACCAACCGCGAGCTCGGGAGCGTGCTCGGCGTCCCTCCCGAGGAGCTCGTGGGGATGCCCATCCTCTCGTTCGTCCACGAGGACGAGCGCGCCCACGTGCTCCGGCGATCGATGCTCCCGCCGGAGCGAACGCCGCACGCCGAGGAGCACCGCATGATCCGCGCGGACGGCACCGTCGTGTGGGTCGAGATCGGCAGGACGCAGGTCCTCGACTTCGACGGCGGTCCGGCGCGCATCATCCACGGCCATGACGTCACCGAGCGGCGCCGGCTCCGCGATCAGATCGCGGTCGCGGACCGGATGGCCTCGCTCGGAATGCTCGCTGCCTCGGTTGCGCACGAGGTCAACAACCCGCTCACCTACGCCGCCGTCCAGGTGGACCTCGCGATGCGCGCGATCGAGCACGATCCGCGCTCCGCGAGAGAGTCGCTCGTCATTGCGCGCGAAGGGCTCGACCGCGTCCGCACCATCGTCGCCGACTTGCGGACGATCGCGCGCCCGGACGACGACGAGGAAGAGCGCGTGGACCTGCACGAGGTGCTGCGCGCCACGATCGGCCTCGCCACCTCCGAGATCCGCGCGCGCGCCGAGCTCGTGCAGTCGTTCGACGCCGTCCCCGCGGTGTTCGGCCGCCGCTCACGCCTCGGACAGGTGTTCCTCAACCTGCTGGTGAACGCGGTCGAGGCGATCCCCGAGGACGCTCATGACGCCCGCGTCCGCGTCCGCACGCGTCGCGCGGGCCAGCACGTCGTCGTCGACATCTCGGACACCGGCGTCGGGCTCTCCCCCGAGAATGCCGCACGAGTCTTCGAGCCGTTCTTCACGACGAAGCCGGTCGGCCGAGGCACCGGGCTCGGGCTGTCGATCTGCCACTCCATCGTGACGCGGCTCGGCGGCGAGATCGTCGTCGTCCCGAGCGAGCCGCCGTATCACACGACGTTCAGAGTCTCGCTCCGTGCAGCGGGAGAGGCCGCTGTCGAGCCGCTGCGTCCGCCTTCGTCGAGACCGCAGGCACGCGCGCGGGTGCTGGTCGTCGACGACGAGCCGCGGCTCCTTTCGGCGCTCGCCACGATCCTCTCGGATCTGCACGACGTGGTCGCGGCCGACAGCGGCGAGCGCGCGCTCGCGCTCGTGGCCGAAGACGAACGCTTCGACGTGATCCTCTGCGATCTGATGATGAACGGCCTCGATGGCATCGCGCTCCACGACGAGCTCGAGCGCGCGCGTCCCGCGTTGGCGGAGCGGATCGTCTTCATGACCGGTGGCGCGTTCACGCCGAGGGCGCGCGCGTTCCTCGCGCGCATCCCGAACGTCTGCATCGACAAGCCCCTCGACATGCGCTCGCTGCTCGCCTTGATCGAGGCCCGCCTCGACTCGGCGCGTCGAGGCGTACCCGAAGCAGCGACCGCGGGGTAGCCGGCCTGACGGCTGCTACACTCCGTACGTGGTGCGTCGCTTCCTTCCGTCCGCCCTCGTCCTCGCCCTCGTCCTGGAGGCGTGCAGCTCGTCGACCGATCCGGTCGCGCCTGCCGACGCCGGCGCCGACTCCGCGGTCGCGGTCGAGCACGACGATCCTTGCGGACCCGATCCCACCGGGCCGGCTGCGGCGCTCGTGCCTTCGACGCGCGTCGCCACGGTGAAGGCGAAGAAAGGACCGGTGGCCGAGGCGAGCAAGGCCTCCCCGGTGCTGCACGAGGCGATGGAGGGATACCTCGCGCAGGGGCTCGGCGACTGGGAGCCGGGACCGGCGGAGCCCGGGATGGTGAACGACACGCTGCTGCCTGGGGCGGGACCGAGCGCGACCGCGACCGGTCGCAAGAGCGTGGCGTTCATCGCCCATCTCTCCGATACGCAGCTCGCCGACGACGAGTCGCCGACGCGCGTCCTCAAGCTCGACAACCCGGCGGTGAGCGGCGCCGGCCGTCCCCAGGAGGCCTCCGTCGGTCTCGCGACGTCGGCGATGCACCGCACGCTGGCGGAGATCACCAAGTCGCGGAAGTTCGACTTCGAGATCGTGACGGGCGACTGCATCGACAGCGCGCAGGAGAACGAGATCGGTTGGTTCGTCGATCTGATGGACGGAAAGATTGGGCTCCACCTCGACAGCGGCGAGGACGACGACCCCGTGATCGGGCCCAGCAACGATCCGAAGGATCCCTTCGATCCCCACCCCGCGCCCGCGCCCTGGTACTTCGTCTTCGGCAACCACGACGTCGAGATCCAGGGGACCGCGACTTTCGACGAGGGGACCGTGATCACCGCGACCGGCGACGAGCCGCGCAACGGCACGCGCGACTACCGGAAGAAGTGGGCGCCGCCGACGCAAGAGCTGATCCCGCCCGATGCGCGTCGCCGGCCGGTCACGCGGGGCGAGATCGTCATGGCGCTGCAGAAGGGGACCGGCACGCCCGCCGGGCACGGCTTCGCCGGCGTCACCGTGAGCGGCGCGCCCGCGAACTACGTCGTCGACCCCATCGCGGGGGTCCCGATCCGCTTGGTGCAGCTCGATACGAACGATCCGTTCGGCGGCTCCGACGGCCTCGTCTACCAGAAGACGATCGACGAGTTCCTCGAGCCGACGCTCGCAAAGGCCGACGCGGACGGGGTCCTGGTGATCATGTCCTCGCATCACGCGTCGACCGAGATCAACCCTGGGAAGGGCCTCGAGCCCGACCCGGTCCCGGGCGCCGTCACCAGCAAGGTGCTGGAGGACGCGGTCGCGAAGCACCCGAGCGTCGTCCTCTGGCTCGTCGGGCACGACCACCGGAACCGCGTCCGCCCGATCGCCGGACCGTCGACCAGCGCGCCCGGCTACTACGAGGTCATGACCTCGGCGATCGCCGACTGGCCCGCGCAGTCCCGCGCCATCGAGCTCGTGTACGTGCCGGCGAGCGGAGCCACCCCGCCGTCGCTCGCGATGTTCCTCACCATCGTCGACTTCCAGACCAAGACCTGCCTCGAGGACCGCTTCCGCCGTTGGGCGCTCGTCGACGTGAACTCGAAGTGGTCGCCCGATGGGAGCGGCACGGTCGCCGATCGCAACGTCGAGCTCCGTCGCGCGCTGCCGCCCAACGTGAAGCTGGAGGGGCTCGGAAAAGATAAAATCGAAACCGAGACCACGCTCCTCGGAAAGTGAAGGAGTGACATGCGCCTCGCTGTCCTCGCGCTGATCGCGCCGCTCGCGAGCGGATGCTCGCTCGTCGAGAGCTTCGACGGGTACGTGAAGGACGGCGCTTCCAACGAGAAGAGCGACGCGAAGAGCGACACGGCGACGGCGGAGGACACGAGCGGTGATCCGGACGAGGGCGCGCCGGACGAAGGCTTGCTCGATGCGACGGTCCGCACGGACACCGCGGTCGTGCCGACCGATACCGGGACGCTCGCCGACACCAAGGAGACGTGCCCGTCGGGGCAGACGCCGTGCGGCACCGGTTGCGTGACCACCGCGACGGATCCGAACAACTGCGGCGGGTGCGGCGTCGTGTGCAGCGCGACGAAGGGACTGCTTTCGATCTGCAACGGCGGGACCTGCGGCTGCCCGTCCGATACGACGCTCTGCTCCGGGAAATGCGTTCGCACGGCGACCGATCCGATGCATTGCGGCGGCTGCGGCCTGATCCTGCACTACTCCGAGCAATGCGTCGCTGGCAACCCCGTCTGTCGCCCGGGGACCGTCCAGTGCGTGCCGTGGACGACGACGATGGGCTCCTCGGTGACCTGCGTGGACGAGTGCACCGACATCCGCGGTGACGGCTGGCACTGCGTCGACCCCGACACCGGGAGCAAGTCGCGCTGCTACTCCGACACTGCGGCCAGCCGGTGCATCAGCGGAGACTGCTTCGCGGGTGTAGCGTGCCCCGCCGGACGCACCGAGTGCCCGACCGCCCTGACGAACTCACGCTCCTGCTTCTCCCTCTCGAACGACGCGAACCACTGCGGCGGGTGCACCTTCAAGTGCGGCCCTGGTGACCTCTGCATCGGCGGCTCGTGCGTGAAGTACCGTGTCGCAAAGGCGTGCTCCGAGTGCGTCGTCGACGGCTCGAAGTGCTGCAGCGGCACGTCCGTCCCGAGCAGCTGGGATCACAAAATCGTGTGTGTTCCGGCCGCGTCGTCATGTCCATCGTGACGTGCGAGACTGTCGCCGTGATGCGCCGATTCCTTGCTTTCCTTCCGATCCTCCTGCTCGCGTGCTCGTCGAAGGACGCCGTTCCCGGCGCCGGGGTGGCGGACGCCGGTGACGACGACGCCGCGGAGGTCGGTCTCGTCGACGTGCCCGAGTGGGACAAGCCGGTCACCGCGCCCGCCGACGAGGACGCGAAGTCCAAGCGCGCGTCCTGCGGCTTCACGAAGGGCGCGCTGCCGGCGGAGACGCAGGGGAAGAGCAGGCCCGTCGGGAAGGACATCCCCGTCGACACCATCGTCATCGTGATGATGGAGAACCGCTCCTTCGATCACTACTTCCAGAAGGGGAAGGAGGCCGGCCTCGACGTCGACGTCGCGCCGGCCGACTTCTCGAATCCCGGGCCCACCGGTCCGGTGACGATCCACCGCGACACGCAGCTCTGCTTCGTCGACACGAACCACGACTGGGACGGCGTCCACACGCAGGTCGGTCTCACCGACAAGATGGACGGGTTCGTCAGCACGAACGAGGGGCACCACGAGGTGCCGATCCACGGCACGCCCGACATGATCGCGGGCGCACGCGCGATGACCTACTACGACAAGGCCGACGTGCCGTTCATGTATTGGGCCGCGGAGAACTTCGCGATCGGCGATCGCTACTTCTGCTCGATGCTCGGCCCCACCTGGCCGAACCGCGCGTATCTCTACGCCGCGAGCTCCTTCGGCCAGACGGCGAACAAGATCGCGGGCACCAAAGTCGAGGACACGATCTTCGATCTGCTGGAGAAGCGGGGCGTGACGTGGAAGATCTACCGCGAGAAGACGCCCGGAGCCGGCGTGTTCCCGGACCGCATCGTCAAGTACTACGAGCACGTCATCGACGGAGCCCTCTTCTTCGACGACGCCAAGGCCGGCACGTTGCCGCAGGTCGTCTTCCTCGATCCGCACATCGCGGAC
>JBKJQC010000072.1:0-4938 GCA_046593995.1 Polyangiales bacterium | reverse complement strand
GGGTTCACCGACACGGAGATCGACGCGCTCCGCGAAGCCCTCGCGGCGCAGGTCGAGTCCGGGAGCATGGGCGCGCTCCTCGGCGTCGGCGGCGGCGGCGAGCTGACCCGACTCCTGCGACGGCCGGATGTGTTGCGCGCGCTCGACGGCCTCACGAACCCGATGCAGATCGGGTTCTACACCCAGCGCGCGATGGAGTCGGTCGGCTTCACGCGCGTGCGCTCGGCGATGCCGCTGCTGCGCGCCGCCCTCCGCGGCGCCCTCGGGGACCGTGGCGATCTGCTCGCCGCACGCCTCGAACAGGAGCTCGAGCGGACGCGGGGGGAGATCCGCGACGAGGTCCGTCGCACGATGGAGCGACGGACGTTCGCCGATCGCCAGGGCACGAAGCAGAAGCGTCTCGAACGGACACCGTTCACGTCGCTGTCCGACGAGGAGGTCGAAGAGGTGCGGCGCTCGGTCCGCCGTCTCGCCGAGAAGCTGCGCGGAAAGGCGCGCGTCCGCAAGAAGCGCGCGGCGCACGGCCCGATCGACATGCGCCGCACGATGCGCCTCGCGTGGAAGACCGCGGGCATCCCGATCTCCCCCATCCGCCGCAGGAAGCGGCGCGATCGCCCGAAGCTCGTAGTCCTCTGCGACGTCTCGGACTCGGTGCGCCTCGCCGCGCGCTTCATGTTGGAGCTCGTCTACGCCCTGCACGAGCTCTTCTCGGGGACGCGCTCGTTCGTGTTCGTCAGCGAGCTCGGAGACGTGACCAAGCTCTTCGCCCGCGATCCGGTCGCGACGGCGCTCGGCCGTGTCTTCGCCGGGGAAGCGGTGTCGCTGGCCGACAACTCGAACTACGGCCGCGTGCTCGCGACCTTCCACAAGGAGCACCGCGGCATCGTCGACCGCAGGACCACCGTCGTCGTCATCGGCGACGGACGGAACAACTACCAGGCCGACGAGTCGTGGGTCCTCCGCGATCTGCGCCGCCGTGCGCGCGCCGTCCTCTGGATCAACCCCGAGCGACGAGGCAGCTGGTCGATCGGCGACTCGGCGATGCACCTCTACGCCCCGCTCTGCACACGCGTCCTCGAGGTCGCGTGCGCAGCCGAGCTGGAGGACGCCGCGCGGATGCTGACCGCGATGTGAGAAGAGGTCTAGAGAGCTTGGAGAGCCGCTGCGCTGACGCGCGGTCGGGAAAAATTACCCTCCCCCGCCCCCTCCCTCCGGGAGGGGCTCCTTCCGACGGAAGTCTCTTCGACGCACGGAGCGGTGAGCGGCTGCCGATTTGCGCGTTGCTCGCACGAATAGAGTGGTTATGCAGTTGGGACGATCGGCCGCGTGTGCGGGCAGCCCTCCGCTGTCCCTCGGTGCCGAGACCGCCGTCCCTCATCCGTGAGAAGCTCGCCGAGCTCGAACCCCGTTCGCCGAGCCGTAGCGAGTGGGCGGCGCACCAACGTCGCGAACGCGAGCACCCTCCGATCCACGCGCGCCACGATCAACGTGCGCTGGAAGGAGCCCCTCCCGGGAGGGAGGGGGCGGGGGAGGGTAATTCCCGCCGCTCCTCATGCGGCGACCCTAGACCCTGGACCTCTTCCGAGGTACCCGCGCCTGCGACATGGAAAGCGGACCCGCTTACTCGGGCGACACAGGCGATTCGAGCGAGCGGAGGATCTTCTACGCCCTCGGCGTGATCGTGCTCGTCGTGGTCACGGGCACCGGCGTGAAGAAGTGGCGCGCGAAGCACGCCCACCACGTCCGCAAGCACCACCACGGAGCCGTGAAGGCCATCGCGCTACACGCCCCCACGGTCATTGCGCAGCCGACGACGCCCCCGCCGGGCGAGCTCGCGCTCGAGATCTGGGTGAAGAACCCGGAGTCCATCGCTTCGAAGATCCTGCCGCGCCTCGCCGGCCCCGGCATCACCTTCTCGATGATGCTCAAGGGCGGCATGCCGCCGGAGTCCGCGAAGGATCTCGACGAGCTCGACCTCACGAAGCCGCTCGGCTGGGCGATCCTCGACACCGAGGCGAGCACGACGCGCTTCGTCGTGGCCGCGACGGTCAAGGACGCCGCGCGCGCCCGCAAGATCGTCGAGGACTACGCGACGCGCGAGGGCGCGCAGAAAGAGCCCTCCGCGGCGCTCGCGACCGACACCTGGCGCGGCGCGAAGACCGGCCGCTACATGGCCCTCATCGGCCAACAGGTCATGCTCGGCAGCGACAAGAAGGCGCTCGAGTCCGCGGCTGCGCGCCTCGGTGCGGGCTGGCTCGTCGCGTCGACGCAGGCGCACGACGTGATGGCGCGCGCGCCGCGCTCGTGGGTCGTCGGTCCCTTCGTGAAGTGGGTCGAGCGCTCGTGGGCAGAGTGGGTCACGCCGCAGCTCGGCGGCGCGACGAGCGGCCCTGCGAAGGCGCTGTTCGACGAGATCGCCATCGGCGCGCAGAAGACCTGGCCCGGCGCAGAGGATCTCGACGTGGTCGTCGACGTGACCGATCAGAGCGCCGTGTTGTCGGCCTCGCTCCGCGCAGCACCGGGGAGCGCGCTGTCGCAGTTCCTCGCGACGTACCCCACGAGCTCCCCCGACTCGCTGCTCGAGTCGCCGCGCGACGCCCTCGGTGGAATCGAGTTCAAGTTCCCGCCGACCTGGATCGAGACCGCGCGGAAGTTCCTGGTCACGCCCCCGCCCGGCGTCGAGATCCCCGCGGAGCTCAAGGCCAAGACCGAAGCAGTGTTCGCGCAGCTCGGGAGCGTCATCGAGGGCGAGGTCGTCCTCTCGAGCGTGGCCGACGCGCCGCCGCTCGTGGGCAACGGCACGAACCTCATGCGCTTCAAGGTGCGCGACGACGAGGGCGCGAAGAAGGCGGCGCGCGAGATGATCGCGCTCTTGCTCAGCGGCCCGCCGGGCGTACCGCAGCCGGCGATCCCTCCGATGACCGCCATCACGGTGGATGGGGGCTCGGGCGAGGCGATGGAGGTCACCCCCGCGCCGCAACCCGGCGCCGCGCCGATCGCGCCGCAGGGCATCGCGTGGCTCGTGCGCGGTGGGTATCTCTTCGTCGCACGCGGCTCGAGCCCGCGCGCGCGCGTCGTGACCTTCGCGAGCCCGAAGCCGGAAGAGCACCTCCATGCCGACAGCGATCTGCGCACGCGGCTGAACAAGCTCCCCGTGCGCTCGGCGATCGCCGTGTTCATGGCGCCGTTCCGCGCGTCGACGCCGCTGCCCGGCGCCATGGGACAGCCGCCGCTCGCGCAAGCGATCACGCTCGCGCTCGAGCCGACGGCGACGGGGCTCAACGCGTACGCGCAGCTCGATCTCGAGCTCACCATTCGCCTCGCCGCGCCGATGTTCCTGCACCCCGCGCAGCCGCCGCCGGACGGCGCCGCTGGGATGCCGTCCGGTGGCGCACCTCCGGGGTACGGCTACCCGCCGGGATACCCGCAACAACCGCCGCCGGGATACCCGCAGCAACCGCCGCCGGGATATCCGCAGCAGCCGCCGCCCGGCTACCCACAGCAGCCGCCGCCCGGAAGTCCGCCCGGTGGGTATGCGCCACCGCCCGGCGGCAAGAAGCCGCCCGCGACACCGAAGTCACCCCCGGTGGCTCCTCCGCCGATCGTGGCGCCGGTACCGACGGGCTACGTCTTGCCGCTGCCGAAGCATCAATCGAAGGATTGAGGGCGATCCGAGCGCCCGCGACCTCTCGTGCCGCGCGGGTGAAGAGGCCGCAGGACGATGGCAGGCTTCTCGCTTAAGCTGAACGTCAGATGCGCCCCGCCCTCCGCCGAACGCTGGCCGCCCTCGTGGCCGCGCTCGGCACGACTGGGCTCGTGGCCACGATCGCGTCGGGCTGCGCGCTCGACTTCGAAGAGGAGCTGCCCGACGACGAGACCTTCCTCGACACCGGCGGTGACGGCCGCGTGCAGGGCGTCGAGGTCGGTGACGACGCAGATCGCGTGCTCGATCTCTGCGGCGAGCGAAACTGCGATCCCGACTTCGCGTTCATCTGCACCCCGCTCGTGAAGGAAGCGGGCCCGCCGGGGAGCGACGCCGCGACGAGCGCGGACTCCGCCGTGGCCGACGCTGCGCCGAAGGATGCCGGGAGCGACGCCAAAAGCGACGGCGACGGCGACGTAAAGAGCGACGCTGCCGACGGCTCTGCCGACGGCTCTGCCGACGTGATCGGCGACGTGCTCGGCGACGCGAAGCTCGATGCGACGCTCGACGCGCTCGGCGACGTGACGCTCGATGCCGTGGCCGATGCAACGGTCGACGCCCAGGATTCCGGGGCCGCGACGGACACCCGTCCGCCGCCGGAGAGCGACGCGCTCGTGCCGGACGGCGCGGGACCGACGACCAACGCGTGTCGCGTCGTGCACCGCGACGACACCATCCTCTCGGCGTGCGCGCCCGCGGGCAAGATCGCGGAAGGGGAGTTCTGTGCGAACGACGACGGCTGCGCACCTGGCCTCGCGTGCGTCGGAGAGCCCGGCCTCGGTCGTTGCTTCCGCTACTGCTGCGCCGTGTGGACCGACAAGACGCTGGTACCCGACGCGGGTGGCGGCACGCACTACTGCACGCCGCGTCCCCTCGCGGCGCGTCCGCTCGACAAGGTGCCCGTCTGGGTGAAGCTCGACAACTGCACGTTGCTCGAGGACCAAGCGCAGTGCCCCGAGGGAACCACATGCACCGTCGTCACGAACGACGGCAAGACGACGTGCGTCCCCGCCGGCTCGGGGCGTGACTACGCCTCGTGCGCGGAGGAGCCGTGCGATCGCGGCTACGTCTGCCTCGGCTCGTCGGACCGTCGCTGCCGCAAGCTGTGCGACGAAAAGGATCCCAGCTGTCCGGGCGGCGCGCACTGCCAGCGCGTGCCCACGATCCCCACCGGCTACGGCATCTGTTCCGGCGGCGGCGGCTGAGAGAGCGTCAGCGAAAGCGCGGCGGACGCT
>JBKJQC010001189.1:0-6928 GCA_046593995.1 Polyangiales bacterium | reverse complement strand
AACATCCCGATGAGCGCACCGAGCGCGATCCACGACGTGGTGACGTTGAACGAGCGGGTCGCGAGGTACCGCGCGTCGCCGTACGACGTCGGCGAGAGCCGCGGGATCGTGCTGAGGAACTCGCTCTGCGGGGTGTCGTGGCGAACCTGCAGTGCGATGTCGAGGAACTCGCCGTGCTGCGGCGGGATGCGGAACCGCGGCGCGTGGAGCCCGCGGAAGCCCGTGCCGGGATCATCGATGGAGGCGACCGGCACCTCGTTCGCGAGCAGGTTCACGCGCGACTCGACGAGGGGGATGGCGAGCGTGAGATCACGGCCACGCAGCGCGTCGTCGAGCGGGACGCGCGTACGGAGGATGAACGCGCCGTCCGACGCATCGAGCGGGATCTTCGCGGGGAGCGTGACGTCCCGCACCTTGCGCGCGGTCGCGTGCAGCTGCCACTCGCGGAGCAAGACCACGCGGTCGCCGCCGCACCCGACGACGAGCGTCGCGAGCGCCAGGACGACGAGGACGAAGGCCCGGCTCATGGCGACGCCGAGCCTACCCGCTCACGGATGCACGCCGAGCAGGAAGCACATCAGGCCCTTCTGCACGTGCAGCCGGTTCTCGGCCTGGTCCCAGACGCGGGAGCGCTCGCCTTCGATCGTCGCGTCGTCGATCTCCTCGCCGCGGTGGGCGGGGAGGCAGTGAAGGACGATCGCGTCGTCGGTCGCCGGCTCGAGCATCTTCGCGTCGACCGTCCACCCGGAAAAGGCCAGCTGACGCTTCTTCGCCTCGGCCTCCTGACCCATGCTCGCCCAGACGTCGGTGTTGACGACGGCGGCGCCCTTCACCGCCTCGTGCGCGTCCTTGTGGAGGGAGACGTGGGAGCCGGCCGCGGCGACCTCGGCCTCGGGCGGGAAGTAACCGTCGGGCGCGCCGAGCGCGAGGTGGAAGTCGAAGAGCTTCGCCGCCTCGACGAAGGAGCGCGCCATGTTGCTCGAGCAGTCGCCGATGAACGCGACGCGCTTGCCGGCGATCGACCCGAGGTGCTCCTCGATCGTGAAGACGTCGCACAGCACCTGCACCGGGTGGCCGTCGTCGGAGAGCGCGTTGATCACCGGGACGCCTGCGTGCTCCGCCATCTCGCGCAGGCGCGTGGTCGCGAAGGTGCGGAACGCGATGAGGTCACAGTAGCGGCCGAGGACGCGCGCCGTATCGCGGATCGGCTCCCCGCGGGCCAGCTGGCTGCCGTCGCTGGTCAGCGTCACGGGGTGGGCGCCGAGCTGCGCGATGCCGACCTCGAACGACACGCGCGTGCGGGTCGACGCCTTTTCCAACACCACCGCGACGGAGCGCCCGCGGAGCAGATCCACGGTGGAGCCCTTGTCCGCCTTTTTCATCTTGGTCGTGCGGGCGAAGACGTCGCGCGCCTCGGTGAGCGAGAGATCGGCGAGCGAGAGTAAGTTTCGGTGCGTCATGGGGTGAGCGGCTCCCCCGCGATGCGGGCTGCGAGCGTCTCCAGGGTGGGCGTGTTGGCAGCAATGGCAGCAAGTCGCTCCGACTCGCCGCGGAGCGTCTGGATCTGCTCTTTGACCGACCGCGGACCGGTCCCGCCGATGCTCTCCTTCGCGGCGACGGCGGCCGCAGGCTCGAGCGCCTTCAGCGCTTCGGCGTCGAGGGCGGGGTGCAGCGTGGCAGCAGTGGCAGCATCGATGGAGGTGAGCGCGACGCCTTGGTCGACCGCGCGGCGGACGAGCGAGCCCACGGCCTTGTAGGCCTCGCGGAAGGGGATGCCCTTGCGCACCAGCGCCTCGGCGAGATCCGTCGCTTGGGTCGATCCGTCGGCGAGCGCCGCGGCGCCGCGCGCGCCGTCGAAGACGACGTGCGGGAGGGACATCGAGATCGCACGCAGCGCACCGCGGACCAACGGTCCAGTATCGAGGAGCGGCGCACGGTCTTCCTGGAGATCGCGGTTGTACCCGGTGGGGAGCCCCTTCACGAGCGTCATCAGGGTCATGACCGTGCCGACGCCGCGCGCCGACTGCCCGCGCACGAGCTCGAAGACGTCCGGGTTCTTCTTCTGCGGCATCATGCTCGATCCCGCTGAGATCCGGCCGTCGAGTCTCACGTAACCGAACTCGCTCGTCGAGTAGTCGATCACGTCGGTCGAGAGGCGCGAGAGCGCGAGGAGCACGCGCGCGGCGCCCCACGTCCAGTCGAGCGCGAAGTCGCGATCGCCGACGGTGTCGAGCGCGTTGAGCGTGGGCGCGGAGAACCCGAGCAGAAACGACGTGAGCTTGCGATCGATGGGCAACGACGATCCCGAGCACGCGCCGGAGCCGAGGGGTAGGCGATCCATGCGCGAGAGCGCGAAGGCGACGACCTCCGCGGCGCGCTGCAGCTGCGAGGCCCACGCGCAGAGGAGGAACGCGACGCTCGTCGGCTGCGCCCGCTGACGGTGGGTGTAGGCGGGGATCAGGTGATCCATCTCGTCGATGGCGCGCATCGCCAGCGCGTCGACGAGCTGCGCAGCGGCGTGCAGGGTGGCCGCCGCCTCGCCGCGGACGTGGAGACGCAAGTCGGTCGCCACCTGATCGTTCCGCGAGCGCGCGGTGTGCAGCCGGCCGGCGACTGCGCCGAGACGCTTCCCGAGCTCGGCTTCGACGGCCATGTGCACGTCCTCTTCGCCGTCGGGGAGCGCGAGCTTCCCGTCCTGCGCCTCGCGGTACATCGCGAGCAGCGCGTCGCGCAGCGCCTTTCCGTCGGGCTCTGCGACCAGCCCCGTGCGCGCGAGCATCGTCACGTGCGCGGCGCTCCCGAGGAGGTCCTCGCGCACCATCCGTCGATCGAGGCCGAGAGAGGTCGACCAGGCGATCAGCTCGGGGAACATGCCCTCGCCGCCGGTCGCCGAGGTGCGCGCGATGCCGCTCATGAGAGGCTCGGGTTGTTGTCGCGTCACGAGGCGCGCGCAAGGGGGACCGTTTCGATCCACGATGGTCTCCGTGCGCTGCCCCCTCTTCTTCCTGATCTGCGCCTCGGTCGGCTGCGCGCCGCCCGTGTCTCGCCCGACGCTACCGACGCCGCTGCCGACGCCAAGGGCAGCGCTCCGCCCACCGCGTGTCACCGAGACGCTCTCGTACCGCGAGCTCTTCACGGGGTTCCTCCCCGGCAAGACGCACATCGCGACCTGGTCGATGGAGCTCCGGGGAGACGGCGGCCTGACGATCGTGAAGACCCGCGCGAGCGCTCCGATGAACAGCCTGATCGTGGGACGCGCGAAGCCGCTCGGTGCGGTCATCGTCAGCGCGTCGACGTCGCTCGAGGGAACGTGGGAGGAAAAGGGCGACGACGTGACGTTTCACCTCGCGAGTGGCGCGCTCCGTTGCGCGCGCACGCAGGTGAAGGCGCTCGCTGCCGGTGCGCTGCTCGTGGTCACGCGCGGCGACGACGAAGACGTGGGGCACGGGGCATGGCGTCCTCCCGATCGCACGGAGGTGTTGGTGCTGGCGTGCGCGCGCGAGGGGCTCGCGTCGCCCCCGTCGTGGCAGGAGGAACCCCAACCCGACCGGCTCCTCTTCGCCCCTCTGCCGGGCGTCGAGTACGCGCACGACAACGACGACATGGTCGTGCAGATGGGCGGCGTGCGTCGCGTCGCGCTTCCGTGACGTGCAGACAATTCACGAGCGGGGTGCGATGGATCGCTCCGGTCGTCATCCATTGGCACCCATGAAACGGTTCCTTGCTTCCGTCGCGATCGCGCTCACGTTGTTCCAGGTCGCCGCGTGCAAGAAAGAGACGCAGTGGGACAAGGCCGCCGAGCAGGCCGAGAAGAAGGCTGAAGAGAAGAAACCGGAGGGGATCCAGCCGGGATCCGCCTTCAACAAGTTCTTCCCCGCCGACGGCGCCGAAGGAATGAAGCGCGTGTACACGCAGGAGAAGGAGGGGTTCGCCGAGGCGAAGCTCCAACAGGACGGCAAGGACGTCGCGACGCTCTCGGTCTCGGACACCTTGAACAACGCCGAAGCCAAGACGAAGTTCGCCGGCGCCGCCGACAAAGTCTCGGGTCACCCGTACATGACCGTCGGGAAGAACCAGAGCACCCTCCTCGTGAAGGATCGCTACCAGGTCAAGGTCTCGTCGCAGGCGCTCGACGAGCCGACGCGCAAGGCGTGGCTCGAACGCTTCGATCTCGCCGGCCTCGCCTCGCTCTCGTCGAAGTAGTCGAAACGCGTCCGCCGCTCCGCCCACGTCGAGAGGGGAGCGCGCGACGCACGAAGGAGACGTCTTTGGACTCTGATCTGCCGCTGCACCGCCTTCTCTCCGAGCTGTCGACCGCGAACCTCACCGTCCTCGCGCTGAAGGGGCTCGATTACCTCGTCCCCGGCCAGTGGGAGAACGTCACCGACCTCGAGGTGATGATCAAGAAGGTCACCGGCGAGGACGACGCTGCCCTCGTCCAGCAGATCGGGGAGCGCGCCATCACGCTCTACACCGATTCGTCGCAAGGGTACCAACGCGCAGTCCAGGTGTTCACGCTGGTAGACAGCGTCGGCACGATGGCCGGCGCGCTGACCATGACCCACCAGCTCGGTCAGAAGTTCGACTGGGGTCTCTTGAAGGATCACACGCCCAAGCCCGACACCGCGCAGGCGGTCGACGCCGGCCTCAAGTTCGCGGCCGAGCTCGTGACCTTCACGCTGACGAACGGGCTCCCCGGCGACAGCGTCGCGGACTTCGCGCGCGCCGTGCAGCAGTACGAGAAGGAAGACGTCATGCGCCTCGCGGCGTGGCTCTCGTTCGACTGCGTGCTGCCGCTCGGTCCCGGGTTCTTCTCGAAGATCATCGGCGCTGTCGACAGTTTCACGGAAGATCAGCTCGCGAGCCACCCGCGCTTCGCAAAGATCGCGGGATACCTCCCCGGCGGGATCGCCCAGCAGAAGTCGACGGTCCTCGAGAACATGAAGGCCCAGCAGGGGCACCTCGAGGGCTTCGTCGCCGAGAAGGGGATCACCCAGGAGGGGCTCCTCGAGAAGATCAAAGGCTGGGTCGATGCGAGCGACGCCCGGCTCGACACCGTCGCGTCGATGCTCGACGTGATGACGGACTATTTCGAGCACACCGGTGTCCAATCGGTCGCGCGGCGCGTCGTGTCGCGCGCATATGGAGAAATCTGAGATGCGCCTGATGCACTTGTCTGCGTGTGTGATCGCCTTCGCCGTGGCTTCGACGGGGTGTGACAAGAAGGAAGAGAAGGCACCGCCCACGGCGACCGCCACACCGTCGGCCGAGAAGAAGGTCGAGGCGCCGAAGCCGACGTTCACGAAGGTCGCGCCGAAGGTGAGCTCGAAGGACGAAGAGACCTCGAACATGAAGATGTCGCTCACGCTCGACGTCGATCCCGGCACGGGTAAGCCCGCGTCGACGACGATGTCGAACAACGAGGTCGAGACCCGCGAGGAGGAGATCCTCGCCGTCAGCGGCGACGCGATCACCAAGCTGAAGGTGAAGTACGGAACCCTCGACTCCACCTCGAACGAGGGCAAGGGCGACACGAAGAAGCCCGACGCGCGCGCCGGCAAGACGTACATCGTCGAGTCGAAGGACGGGAAGCTCGTCGTCACCGGCGAAGACGGCAAGCCGACGGTCCCCGCCGAGGCGACGCCGATCGCGAAAGACTTCCAGACGCTCGGGAAGCCGGAGCCGATCGCGGCCGCGCTCCCGACGCGCGCGCTGAAGCCAGGCGAGTCGGTCCCCGAGGTCGCGAAGGCGATGACGGAGTCCATGAAGGCCTCGGGCAAGGACATGGACGTCGGAGACGTCACGGCGACCTTCCGTGAGCAGAAGGGGGACGAGGGGATCTTCGACGTCACCGTCAACATGAGCAAAGGCGACGGTGCGATGAAGATGACCATGCCGCTCAAGGGCGAGCTCCGCCTCCGCACGGCCGATGGCCAGCTCTCGGGGATGAAGCTCTCGGGGCCGATCAACATCGCGCCCGGCGCCGATCCCAAAGCCAAGGAGAAGGTCTCCGGCAAGGGCACGATGGACATGGAAGCGACGCGCAAAGTGAAGAGCTGAAGCCGTCGTCAGTCGTCAGAGAGCGTGAACTTTTTGGTCTCGACCGCGCCGCCGACAAACAGGGAGCCGGGGAGGCGAGAGGGAGGCACCAGAGGTCTGCCGGACGAGGCGACGACGTCAATGACACCACGGCCGCCAAAACGTTGATGTCCGCGCGCGGCAGCACATGCTCGACCTCCCTCTGATCTCCTCGCTTCCCCGTCTCCCTGTTGGTCCATCGTGGAGGAGAGCGAAATTCACGACCTCTCAGTCGTCGGTCGTCGGTCGTCGGTCGTCAGTCGTCAGAGACGAGAACGAGATTGAACGCGGCGAGACGTGCTTCCTGCACCTCTCGCCGCTCTCGTTCCGGTCTGCTCGCGGCCTAATGCCGCGTCCCGCACTGAAGACTGACGACTTCTCGGGCTCCGCGTCAGATCAGGTTCTTCACCATGGCTGCGGCGCTCTGCACGGCGCTCTCGGCGGTGCCCTCGGGCGACGCAGCGTGCTCCAGCGCGGCCAGGAGCGCCTTCTTCGTGATCGGGCCCGGGATACCGTCGGCGTTCACGCCGGCGGCGGCCTGGAACGCCTTCACGGCCGCCTTGGTGTTGGGCCCGTCGATGCCGTCGACCTTGCCGGCGTCGAAGCCGAGGTGCCCGAGCGCAGCCTGCACGCCGGCGAGGGTTCCGAGGTTGATGAGACCGAACTTGTCAGACTGGTGCTCGAGCTTGTCCATGGTGACGCTTGGACGCCGATGGCGCCTCGGCAGCGCGCCGAATTTTGCGACTCGTTACCGTTTCCCGAACGAAGCCGTCCCGATCCACGCGGCGAGCTTCGCGGGTTGCGCCTGGTAGATCATCGGGTCGTCGCTGCTCGCGATCTCAGGGATGAG
>JBKJQC010001171.1:0-7313 GCA_046593995.1 Polyangiales bacterium | reverse complement strand
ATTTCGGATCGGCGTCGAGCGCGACGCGGAGCGGAATGCGACCGACGCGATGGCTCGGCGCGTGACGCACGAAGCGGACGTGCAGCGGCCCGTGCTCCGTCTCGTGCTCGTCGAACGGGAGCGGCACTGCGCGGAGGCGCGCCTCGATCTCGGCGGCGCGTTCGATGCGCTTCTGGTCCTCGCGCGCTCGGGACCGATCGATGAGCTCGGCGAGCCGCGCTCGTAGATCGGCGAGGTGGGGGGCTCCTCCGGGAGGCGACTCGGCCGCGACGGGGGACGGAGGCTCGTCCGACGCGAGCATGGGATCCGGCTCGGTCCGGAGCTTTTTCAGCCGGGAGAGCTTCGAGCGCAGGTCCACGATCGCCGATTCTACACCGAGGGTCTGGACGGATGTGCAGTCTTTGGCGAAGCTCCCGTCGTGTCGGGGGCTCCTCCAAACGCACGGAGTCACTCGGAGCAGCCGCTCGAGACCGATCGGCCGCTCGACGCGCTCGGTCGCGCCCACGCGCCTCGTCGGGCCGGGCTCCGTCTCCAGCTCGTGGTCGCGCTCGGGGCGCTCGGGATCCTCGCGTTCGTGCCGCTCTTCCTCGCGGTCGCGAGCCTCACGCGGCACACGCTGCGGGTGACCCGCGAAGAATCGGCGCGCGCCCTCGGCCGCGCGGTCGCCGGTCGGCTCGCGGCCGACGTGGCGAACGGACACGACGAAGCCACGCTGCGCGACGTCGCCCGCGTGTCGATCGTCAGCGATCCCATCGCCCCCGCCGGGGCGCCCGGCGACGAGTCGATCGCGGAGAGCGCTTCGTCGGGGAGCGGGAGCGAAGGCGTCGTCGCGATCCGCATCACTCAGCCGCCCCTCGGCGCGGGTGCAGGCGTGAGCGGAAAGCATATCGAAGTCGGTCACCCGGGAACGCTCGAGGCGCTCCGCATGCTCCCTCCGATGGCGCCGGGCGAGCGCACTGCGCACGCGCACGCGGCCGGCGTCGGCCCGGTCGTGGCCGTCGAGATCCGCGCGTCGACGCACGCCGTGCAGGTCGCGCTGCGCGTCGGCGATCAAGCTTCCCGTGCGGCACCGCTGCTGCGACTGATCGCGTTCTACACGGCCGCCTTCGCCATCGTCCTCGTGGTGGCCGCATATCTCTTGCTCGGTCGCTTGATCGTCGGCCCCATCGCTGCGTTGGTGCAGGCGACCCGGCGCGTGGTCGATGCCGATCCCGCGAGCACGCGCGGGACGGCGGTCCGTCGGTTCGAGGCCCCCGCCGCCGGCGCCGCCGAGGTGATCGAGCTCGGTCGCGCGATCGCGCGCACCACCGGTCGCCTCGTCGAGCGCGAGGAGTCACTCGCGGCGAAGGTGCGTCAGCTGGAAGCGGCGCGCGCCGATCTCCTCGCGGCGCGCGACGCGATCGTGCGGAGTGAGCGACTCGCGTCGGTCGGTCGGCTCGCCGCAGGCCTGGCCCACGAGGTCGGCAACCCCATCGCGGCGCTGATGGGGCTCGAGGACGTCGTGCTCGGCGGCGACCTCGACGAGGAGACCCGCGACCTCGTCGAGCGGATGAAGCGCGAGACCGAGCGCGTGCACCGCGTGCTCCGGGATCTCCTCGATTTCGCGCGCGCCGGGCAAGAGCCACGCGCGTTCGAGGCGCTGATTCCCGAGAGCGCCGCCGCGAACGTCCGCGAGGTCGCGCACGAGGTCCTGGCGCTCGTGAAGCCGCAGCCGTCGGTGCGCGATCTGACGCTCGACGTGGAGGTCGAGGAAGGTCTGCGTCCCGTGCGCCTCTCTCCGGGGCGCCTGCAACAGGTGCTCCTCAACCTCGTCCTCAATGCGGCCGACGCGATCGGCGATCACGCGCGCCGGACGGGGGTCGAGGCGCACGGCGATCCGATCGGTCGCGTGGTCGTGCGCGCGGTCCGCGGCGAGGGGCCGCACGTGCGCATCGAGGTGGAGGACGACGGCCCTGGTGTCCCGGAGACGATCCGCGCGAACCTGTTCGAGCCCTTCGTCACGACGAAGGACGTGGGGAAGGGGACTGGCCTCGGCCTCGCGGTCTGTCGCGGTCTGATCGAGGGCGTCGGCGGGACGATCGCGCTCGAGGAGCAGCACGCGACGGCGCTCGGCGGCGCGCGGTTCGTCCTCGTGATCCCGACCGTCGACGCACCCTTGCCGCCGCGATCCATCGCGCCGCCGGGGATGCCGGCGTAGGCTCGGAGGCGATCCGATGCGCATCGCGTTCGTCGGCGTGTCGTCCCGCGGTCTCGACGAGGCCGCTGCGCAGGCGATCGCCGATGCGACGTTCGCGAGCGTCGACCCGGCGGCGGAGAGCGTAGCGTCCGCGCACGTCCGGGGGACGCGCTCCGACGCGACCGGCGCGGACGAGCTGCTCGAGCTCGCACGTCGCGGGAGCGTCGTGCGGATCGTCCTCGCGGAGGACGGGTTCGACGAGCGCGCCACGCGCACGATCGCAGCGCTCGCAGAGGCCTCTGTGACGACGCTGACCATGTTGCCGGCGCCCCGTGCGCTGCCGCTCGCCGGGAAGCGCGTCTTGGTCACCCGCGCGAGCGAGCAGAGCGAGGCGACGGCGCGGGCCCTCCGTGCGCGCGGCGCGATCCCGATCGTCGCGCCGACGATCGTCATCGGCCCGCCCGACGAGCCGGAGATCCTCGCGCGCGCCGTCACGTCGCTCGGCCGCTACGACGTCGTGGCGTTCACGAGCGCGAACGGCGTCGACGCGACGTTCCGCGCCGTCGAACGAGCGGGACTCGACGCGCGCGCCTTCGGCGGTCGCCTGACCGCGACCATCGGACCCGGGACGGCGGCGGCGCTCGCGCGCCACGGAGTGCTCTCCGACGTGGTGGCGGAAGAGCATCGCGGCGAGGCCCTCGCGCAGGCGATCCTCGCTCGGATCCGGCCCGGCGCGCGCGTGCTCCTTCCCCGCGCGACGATCGCGCGCGATGCGCTCCCGGCCGCGCTCGCCGCCGCCGGGATCACGGTCGACGTCGTGCCGGCCTATCGCACGCGACGACCGGACGACGCCGCGGTCGCGGCCCTCCGGGCACGCCTCCCGGTCGACGCGATCACGTTCACGTCGAGCTCCACGGTGGATCATTTCTGCGAGCTCGTGCCCGACGCCGTCGCACTCCTGACGCACACGGTCGTCGCGAGCATCGGTCCGATCACCTCGGCGACCTGCCGCGCGCGCGGTCTGCGCGTCGACGTCGAGTCGTCGCCGTACACCATCGCAGCGCTCGTCGCAGCGCTCGAGGCGCGATTTCAGGGCGTCACCGGCCGTTGACCGGCACGCCGAACAGCTCGTCCTGCGACGCGACGTGGCCGTGACACTCGATGCACGGCGTGAGCTTGCCGCGCCGGAGCAGTCGTCCCGCGCCGTCGGCCTCGACGTAGGTCCACCCCGAGGCGTCCTTCTCCATCGCGAACGTCGGGCCGGGCGTGCCGTCGTGTCCGATCATCTTCTCCGCCACGATCGACCCGACGGGCAGCGAGGCGCCGGGACGGACGGTCGCGTACGCGGCGCGCGCGACGTCGTTCACGTGGATGTCGGCGTCGTAGCGACCGAACCAGTGTCCGTTCGAGAGAAAGCGCTTCGCGTTGCTCCTCGGCCACGCGACCGCGGCCTTCGCATGCGCCCAGGGCGGGGGCGCCACGGACGCGCTCGGCGGCGCGGGGGGAGCGCCGCCCGTGGCGGGATTCGTGATGCCGATCGTCTCTTCGTGAGCGCCCGCGCACCCGAAGATCAAGACAGCAGCAACCGCGCTCGGGTGCCATCGCGCGTGGAACATGGACCGAAATCGCGTCACGGCCGTCGAATACCACGATGGGCTCGCGCTGGCGTCTTCGGTTCGGGGCAGGGGTCGGGGCGGGCCTGCGTGGTACGATCGAGATCCGGATGCACCCCAAGCGATCGCGCGCCGGACGGCTGGCATCGGTCGCGCTCTCCGCGGTCGTGCTGACGTTGCCGCTCGCGCTCACGCTCGTACTGACGGACGTGCGCGAGGCCGAGGCGCAGTCGCCGGGAGGCTGGCTCGGAATCGAGATGGAGGCCTCCAAGGGCTCTGCCGGCGTGGTCGTGCGTCACGTCATCCGTCACTCGCCGGCGGCGAACGGCGGGCTCCTCGACGGCGATCGCATCGTCAAGATCGACGGCGGCTCGGTCGCCGCGCCCGCGGAGATCAGCAAGAAGGTCGCCGAGAAGGGCGCCGGCAAGTCGCTCGCGGTGCAAGCCGTACGCGCAGGCGCCACGGTCACCGTGACCATCACGCTCGGGACGCGTCCGAGCCCCGATCAGATCTTCCGGATGGAGCTCGTGGGCGAGAAGCTCCCGACGCTCCCCGCGTTGAAGCTCGCCTCGGGTCCCGGACCCGTCGCGTACCCGGCGCTCGCCGGGAAGGTCGTGCTCGTGGATCTGTTCGCGACCTGGTGCGGACCGTGTCTGCAGCTCGGCCCCTACTATCACCAGTTCCACCAGAAATACGCAGCGCAGGGCCTGAGCGTGCTCGCGATCTCCTCCGAGGATCCCGGGATCCTCGCGGCGTGGGCCGCGAAGAACGGCGTCGGCTACTCCGTCGCGAGCGATCCGACCGACTCACTCGGCGCGCGCCTCGTCGCACCCGCGATCCCCGCGTCGGTGCTCGTCGACAAGCACGGCGTCGTGCGCGACGTCGCGGTCGGCTTCGAGATCGGTCAGGTCAAGCGGACCGAGCAGCTGATCCAGGTGCTCCTGAAGGAGCCGTGAGCTCGCTCAGCGCCGCACGCAGCGGAAGCCGATGGTGGAGGCCTTCGTGGCGAGCGGCTTGAAGTCGCGAGCCTGGGCGCGCAGGAGCGCGAGCTGCGTGTCGAGGAACGAGCCACCGCGGACGCCGCGGTCCCCGACGCTCGCGACGAAGAGCAACGGATCCGCGCCGAGCGCGCTCGGATAGCAGTTGCTCTTGCAGCTCGAGCCTCCCGGCGGCGGAACGTCGAGGACCCACTCGGCGAGGCCGCCGGCGAGATCGTAGACACCGTCGACCGAGTAGCGATTCGTGCCGCCGCTGTTGGTGTTCGGAACCCCGCAGTCGCCCGTGACGGAGCTGATCGCGCGATCGCACGGCAACATCGCCGCGGTCGGCTGCGCGTTCTTGGTGTTCGGTGCTTCGCGCGGGAAGATTCGGCCGGCACGTCCGCTCGCAGCGACCTCCCACTCCGCCTCGGTCGGGAGACGCCCGTTCGCGGCGACGACGCAGTACGCGAGGGCGGTCGGCCAATCGACGAAGTTGATGGGGCGAGCCTCGCCCTGGAAGGTCGGGGCTGCGGTCCAGGTAGCGCCATTCGTCGCGTCGGCGACGATCGGCGCGGTGATCGGCCAGGCGTCCGACCACTTCACGGTGGTGCCGTCGCCGGCGACGTAGATCACGTCGCCGCCCTTCGGCTTCACGGGCATCCCGCCGCTCCACCAATCGCGGAAGCGTTTGACGGTGACCTCGTGCTCGTCGAAGAAGAACCGCGACACCGCGACGCGATGCTCCGGCCGCTCGACGGCACATCCAGAAGGCGGGCACACGTTCTTATTGGCGGCACCGACGCTGGCGAGGCCACCAGGCACGCAGATCGTGCCCGTCGGCGCGATGACGCCGTCGCACGAGCTCGTCGCCGGGCAACCGAGACAGGTCCCGACGGCACCGTCGAGGGTGCAGACCTGATGGCCGAGCGGTCCGGGATCGACGTCGGATCCGGCGTCGACGCCGCCGTCTCCGCAGGCGCAGACGACAGCCTCTCCCGAACGCAGCGCGGCGTCCGCGCAGAACGCGGTCGGCACGTCGTAGCCGGTCGCATCCGACACCACGATCGCGTCGTCTCCGGTTTCGGAGGCCTCCGCTCCGGTGTCGTCGAGCACCACGTCCGTGTCGGTGCCGCTGTCGTCCGTGACCACGTCCGACTTCACGGCGTAGCTCGGCCAGCCGCAGCAGATCGCGAGCAGTCCGAAGCCGAACGTGGCGCCCGCGACGACGTGAGCTCTCCGAGGGAAGCGAACGCGCAGGGGCACTTCAGAACCTTCCGATCAACGAGAACCCCGCGAGGTTCGCTCCCGGAGCGGTCGGCGAGAGACGGAGCGACGTCGGCGGCGGAGCCGCCTTGGACTCCGCTTTCGGCGCGGTGACGAAGAGCACCACGCCGACGCCGACGCCGATCACACCGACGACGGCGAACACGTTGGTGAGCGTCGTGTACGTGCTGCCGCTCGAGATCGCGTCCTCTTTCTCTGCGGGACAGGATTGGCCGTCGTCGCCGCACACGCCGTCGAGGTCGCTCTTGACGCTGCTGCGCGCGAGGTAGAACCCTCCGGCGCCGAGCAAGGCGAGGACACCGATGCCGCCGACGACCAAGGCCGCGACCGGCGGACCGGAGGAGGGCGCCGTCGGCGTGGGCGTGGGCTCGTCCGGTTTCGGCTCGTCGGGTTTGGCGGCGCCACCGAGCGGCGGCACCTTGACCGTGATCGTCTTGCTCTGCCCCTCGCCGAGCGTGACCTCTTGCGAGAACGGCTTTCGCTTCTCGGCGGTCGCCTCGATCTTGTGCGTGCCGGGGTCGACGAGCGTCTCTTCCCCCCCCTTCGGATCGATCGGATTGCCGTCGAGCGTGACCGCGAGCCCTTCGACGTCGTCGGGCACCTTGATCGTGAGCTTCGGGATCTTCGGCTTGATCGCCGCCGCGTGCTGCGGCGCCTCCTTCATGACCGTCTCGACCTTCTCGGCCTTCGCGTCGGCCTCGGCGAGCTCGAAGTCATGGAGCGCCTCGATCAGACGACCGAGCTTCTCCTTGCAGAGGGCGATGTGGAATCGCACGGCCGGCGTCATGCGCACGGTGGCGACGCCCTCGAAGCGATTGAGGGCGTCTTCCCACTTCTCCTGGTTCTCGAACTCGACGCCCTCGAAGAAGAGCTTCTTCGCTTTCTCGAGATCGGCCTTCGAGGGCGTACCTGGCTTGTCGGCCGCGTACGCGCGACTTTCCATGGAGAGGAAGGAGAGGAATGGAGTGGAGGCGGGGATCAACGCGACGGCGACCGCCGCGGCGATTGCCCGCGCGAGTGGTGCGCCTCCATGAAGCCGGAACACGTGTGCGCCCATTGCAAGGGAGCGTACCAGGCGCGCCGCCAAATGGTCCTATTTCGCGTCCGAAACGCGGTCAGAATCCGGGGCCGCTGACCTTCGTCGTCGTGGTCGGCTTCGGGGCGGGCTTCGCGGTGGGCTTCGTCGTGGGTACGGGCGTCGGCACGGACGTCGGCGTCGGGACTGCGGTCGGCGTGGGGACCGCCGTCGGCTTAGCGGTC
>JBKJQC010001156.1:0-4222 GCA_046593995.1 Polyangiales bacterium | reverse complement strand
CCCCTTCGGATACAGGCTCGCGCGTACCGCCAGCTCTCGCTGGACCTGCGGACGATCGAGGGAGATGACGGCCGACGCGTGGAGTCGTTGCCGCGCGCGATCGAGGACCTTCTCTGGGAATGCGGGCTCGCGGACGAGCTCGGAGACGAGCGCGGCGCCGTCTTCGAAGAGCTTCGAGAGCACCTCGACTTCGACGATCGTACCGTCGTAACCGACGACGACCAGCCAGCGATTCCCGATGTCGTTCCACTCGTCCGAAATCTTCCACGAGGGACTCGAGTCCGACGCGTGGAAGGCGCTCGCGGCATAGACTTCCGGGATGCCACGGTCCGCTTGATCGGCCCCTCGATCCGATGCGATCGCAATGATGGCTGCAGGCAGATCGTGTCGTTCGATCACCAGCACGCGAATGCCGTTGGAGAGTCGGCTCTCGATCGGACGCGGCGCGGTGTAGGGCTGCTCGCTCAGGGAGATCGGCGCCTTGGCGCGCATCGCGTCATCCGGTGTCGATCGGCCGCTCACAGGACCGTCGAGGGCGGGAAGCGTCGGGACCGCCGGCGCCGGCCTACCGCCGCATGACACGAGCGCGAACGCGAGCGCGAGCAGGCGCTTCATGACTTCACCACGACGCCCGCGTGCGGCGCGCCAGGCTTCGGCCGCACGATGACCACCGCACGCGGCGTTCGCATGACACGATCACGAAACACGTCGATCACGGGATCGGGCTTCAGGGTCTCGTACGAGCGCAGGCGATGCGGAAGCGCGCCCGGGTTCCCCGCCATGAGATCGAAGTGTCCCAGCGTGGCCGCGCGTCGCATCACGCCATCCAGCTCGAACACCTCGTCGCCATAGATGGAATAGAGCGATTCATGAATCGTCTTGTCGTCGAGCACATATGCCGCCCAACGGCTGATGTCGCTGAGCACGCCGTCGGTGGCCTCGATCACCTGCGCCGGCGTCGCCTTCTCGTCGAGGAGGATCGTGAGCAGGAACATTCCGCCGAAACGCCCGGGCCAGTACTCCCAACCAACGGCGTTCGCGAGGTTCTTCTTCTCCTTGAGTGATCCGTTCACCCGCCAACCGACGGCATTGGCGGTGGCCGTGAGCTCCACGTCCCCCGGGTCTCCGTAGGCCGGTCCGGGCCAGGCGAGCGTCACCCGTCCAAGCGTCACATCAGCATCCATGAGTACCGTCCGGTCCGCCTCCAAGGGGTACACGGGAAGCTTCGGGAGGACGGGCGGCGGCGCACTGCGCGGAATCGGACCGAACCACCGCTTCACGCGTTCGAGCGCCTGCGCCGCATCGAAATCGCCGACGAGGACCAGAGTCGCATTGTTCGGTCCGTACCATCGCAGATAAAAGGCGCGGATCTCCTCGAGGCTCGCGGCGTCCAGCTCCGAGGGCGTGCCGATGACCGAGCGATGATAGGGATGCCACGCTGGAAATACCGCACGAAAGACCTCGTCGGCGAGGGCACCATACGGCATGTTCTCCCGGCGCTCGCGATACTCGTTTTTCACGACGGCGCGTACGTTGTCGAGTGTCCCTTGGTCGAGCGAGTCGAGCAGATACCCCATGCGGTCGCTCTCGAGCCAGAGCGCGAGATCGAGCTGCGATGACGGGAGCATTTCGTAGTACGCCGTGCGATCGAGGTCGGTCGATGCGTTGTGCACGCCGCCGACCCTCGCCATCCACGTGTCGAACGCGCCGCGCGGCACGTGCTTCGAACCTTCGAACATCAGGTGCTCGAAGAGGTGTGCGAAGCCGCTCCGACCCTTGGGATCCGCGCTCGCCCCGACTCGATAGGTGAGGTGAACGGCGACGGTCGGCGAGCGATGGTCTTCTTGCAATACGACCTTGAGCCCATTCGCCAGGGTCTCCACACGCATCGTCAGTGGCAGCGTTGGGACGAGTGCGTCGGTGGCTGGCGTCGTCACCGTATGCGCGCAACCAACAAGGAGCGTGAGTGCCCACGCCGAGATAGCCGCGGATAGATTCATCAGTGGATACTATCCAAGGGAGCGCACGCATGTTGGACGCTGACACGGCGCTTCGTCCGTCCAGCCTGTGCGCGAGACAGGTGGAAGTTTTAGTCATACCTGCTTCACATTCCGGAGCGACCACGAGTTCGACGACGAGCTGAATCCGCGACGGCGACGGCCGCGCGACGTTCGTCACGCTCGTGTAGCCTCACGCTCATGTTGCGCCGGAGCCTCGCGGTCCTCGTCCTCACCGCGTGCTCCCCGGCACCGCCACCGACTCCGCAGGTCGCTGCCGTTCCCAGAGCCGTCCCCACGCCACAGCAGCCGGTAGCGAGCGGGGCGCGATGGGTGTTCCCCGCAGATCACGGCATGACGCTGCGCGAGCTCGATCTCGGCGACAAAGGCGTGTTGCAGGTCGGCTCGGACGGGCAGCGGTGGTTGTTTGCGAAGGATGGCACGGTGACGCAGCCTTCGGATCTCGCGCCCGACGATCTCGTCGACGTGTGGAGCGAGAGCGGCGTCCTGTTCTTCCTCGGCGCGCGGGGGGGCGTGTTCTTGGCAAAGGAGGCGCTCGGCAAGATCGAGGCGAAGCATGCCGAACCGGCGATCAAGCAGGCGATCTTCCGCGCGGGTCGCAAGGCGTTGCTCGGAGTGCAGGTGGACGGCACGGTCCATCGCTCGACCGACGCCGGCGCGACGTGGAGCGCGACGAAGCTCTCGCTGCGTCCCGCCGAGCGGGTCGTGGGCCTCGGTGCCAACGACAAAGGACTGGCGCTCGTCCTCTTGCATCCGCAACGCGTGCTCGTCTCGACCGACGACGGCGTCACGTGGTCCTCGCTCGCGACGCCCGGCATCGGTGCGCGCGACGTCCGCCGCGATCGCAATCAAGATCTCTTCCTCTGCGGCTCGTCGAAGTTCGCGAAGCTGACGGCCGATCCGAAGCCAGCGCTGGTCATCCCCGCCGAGCCGGCGCTCAAGCTGATCAGGAAAGCCGCCGTGAAGAGCAAGGCCGACGTCGAGGTCTCCGAGTACCGTAGCCTCGCGGGCGACCGTCACGTCACGATCGGCTACACAGTCAACGAAGCAGCGAAGACCAGAACGGTCACTGTCGGGATCGCGCCGCTCGGAGCGCTGCCGTCCACGCCGGCCACCATCCTGAAAGACGCGCCCGCGAGCGGGACCGTCGAGGTCAGCGGTCATCGCGGCGAAATCGTCGCCGCGTCGAGAGCGCGCGCCGACGGGGACAACCTGTGGCGCCTGAAGCGCACCGTCGACGACGGCCACACCTGGGAGGACCTCGGCGAGATGCCACAGTCACCGGGGAGCAGCCTCTCGCTGCTGGTCGGTCCGGCGTGGGTCGCGGTCGGACCGGTATGCAAGGTGGTGAACGAGACGACGTCCGCGGGGCCCGTCGCGAAAAACCAGTGCACCCCGGCGAGAGTGAAGATCGGCGACAAAGGGTGGCAGGATCTCGGCTTCCCGAGCGATCTCCGGTTCGGCGGTGCGGTCTTCGACGTGCCTCGGAAGCGTGTCGTCGTCACGACGGTCGTCGCAAAGAAGTTCACCGTTCTCCACGGCAAGATCGATGACCCGAGCCTCAGTGCGCTCGACGCACTCCCTAGTGGCACGCCGAGCGACATCGCCTTCGACAGCCGCGGGACGCTGCGCCTGCTCTACGGCCGTGAGCTCGTGCGCTTCGACGCGAATCTGAAGAAGCTCCCCTCGTTGCATCTTCCCTTCGCGCCGACGCAGCTCTCGCTCACCGGTGACCGGGGCTTCGCGCAGTCGTATCCCGTACAGTGGGAGACGAACGACGGCGGCGATCACTGGGCGCAGATCGCCGGGGCCCGACAGATCCTCTCGCAGTGCGTCGACAGCGGCTGCCTGTTCGGCGAGGTGATGCGCGTCGGCTGGGAGCTGCCGAGCCCTATGCTCACCCTCGTCCCGTCGACGCCCGAGCCGGCGTCGGGAGAGACGCCGGAAGTCGTTCCCGTCGCCCCGCCTCCCGTCGCGGTGTCGTGCACGCCCAAGGGGCCGTGGACGACGTTTCCCGGCTATTCTCCCGTCGCGCACGGTCTCGCCGGTGACGTGCGCTTCCTCACCGTCGACAAGAAGAAGGACGGCTCCGCGTCGGTCACCGTCGCGCGCGGCTCCGCACCGCCGAAGACCTTCGCGCTCCTCGGCCCCGACCCTCCGAAGCCGGCCCCGAAGATCGATCCTACAAATCCAAAACTAGTCAG